>JAGGYO010000215.1 GCA_021162505.1 bacterium | reverse complement strand
ATGAAAAAATTTATATGACGACAAAATTAAAAGGACGAAAAACAAAATTTTTACCTTTTAATAAAGATTTAAATAATCCGCAACCTAAAAATGAGAGTGATTATAAAACTTCGTATTTATATCAAGATATTTTACAAAAAAGTCAATTAGCGAAACTTATTTCTAATTTTATTTATATGGAAAAAGTTGATGAAAATAATGAAATTATTCCAATATTTCCGAGATACCATCAATTAGATTGTGTCAATAAATTATTGGAAAATTGTGAGCCCGGAAAAAATTATTTAATTCAACATAGTGCCGGATCAGGGAAAACAAAAACAATTGCGTGGCTTTCGCATGGTCTAATAAGGGAATATGATGATGAAAATAATAGAATATATGATATGGTTATTGTAATTTCCGATAGAAAAGTTATAGATAAACAATTGCAAGATCAAGTTGTTCAAATTGAAAAAGTTAAGGGAATCGTTGAAAAGATAGATAAAGATTCTAATCAATTGAAAGAAGCACTAAAATCAGGCACAAATATTGTGGTTACAACAATTCAAAAATTTCCTTTTATACTGGAAGAAATTGGAGATTTACCAAAAAGAAAATATGCAGTAATTATTGATGAAGCCCATTCTTCACAGACAGGAAGCTTGTCGAAAAAAATGAGGGAAGTACTTTCAACAAATAGTTTGGATGAAGCGGAAAAGTTGGATAACGAAGACCTTACAAACATTGACGAAGAAATTCTTGAGGATATAGAATCTTCAAGAAAATTACCAAATGTCACTTTTTTTGCTTTTACTGCTACACCAAAAAATAAAACATTAGAAATGTTCGGTATTAAGGATGAATTTGGGAAATATCATTCATTTCACCTTTACACAATGAAACAAGCTATTGAGGAGGGATTTATCTTAGATATTTTAAAGAATTATTTAACATATGCAACATATTTTAAATTATTTAAAAAGATAGCGGATGATCCTGAGTATGACGAGAAAAAGGCGAAACTTTTACTAAGAAATTTTGTAGAAATACATCCTGTTGCCATTGACCGAAAAACTAATATCATGCTCACACACTTTATGAATTCCACACATAATAAAATAAATAAAGAAGCTAAAGCAATGGTGGTAACAAGATCAAGATTACATGCCGTCTTATACAAAGAAGTTTTTGATAAAATGATTAGAGAAGAGAATTACCCCATAAAAACATTAGTAGCTTTTACCGGGATCGTTAGACATAATGAAAAAGAATATACGGAAAATTCTATGAATAGATTGCCCGCTAAAAAAACAATAGTTAACGCTTTTAGAGAAAAGGAATATAAAATTTTGATCGTAGCAAATAAATTTCAAACAGGATTTGATCAACCATTATTACATACAATATATGTGGATAAAATACTTAATGGCATTACAGCGGTTCAAACACTCAGTAGGGCGAATAGAATTTATCCCGGGAAAAATGACACTCTTATTATGGATTTTGCGAATCTGCCCGATGTTATTCAAAAAGCGTTTCAACCGTATTATGAAGCAACCATTTTGAGTGAAGGTACTGATCCACATAAGTTATATGATTTGCAGGAAAAACTTTTAGATTTTCAGATTTTTGATCAGAATGAAATTATTTATTTTGTTAAGCAATATAAGAGAAATGTTTCTCAGGCAAAATTACACTCAATCTTTACTCCAATTATAGATTTATTTAAAAGAAAAAATAAGGATGCTCAAAGTGAATTTAAGAAAACCCTACATAGATATCAAAACATTTATTCGTTTTTATCGCAATTAATACCATTTTCAGATATAAATTTAGAAAAGATGTACATATTCAACAAATATTTACTGAAAAAGTTGCCGAGTATTAATAATCCGCTTCCTTATGGTGTTTTGGAAGATGTTGATATAGGTTCATATAAAATTATTGGCGATGAAGAACCACAAGATATTCCACTTATGTCAGGGGAAGAGTTAAATCCTATTTCCGATGAAGCAGGGAAAAAAACCCGTGACACCAGCGAAAAATTATCATTAATATTAAAAGAGTTAAATGATGCTTTTGGAACTAAATTTTCTGAAGACGATAAGGTGTTTCTAACAAGGGTAAAGAACAATTTATTAACGAATACTGATTTATTGAATAAAATTGAAAATAATTCTAAACAAAATGTTAAAGCGATATTTGATAAATATTTTAATGATGAAATGACCGAACTCCTTAATAATGATATGGGATTTTACAAAAAAATTGTGGATAATGAAAAATTAAGGAAAAAGTTAAAATCATCATTATTAAGCTTAATATATTTTGAATATAATCAAATGAAGGAAATAGATAAAAATAAAATAAAATTTATAGATATTCTTACTGAAAATAGAAAATTTATTGATGCACTTCCTGTTTATTCTTTGAAAGCTGCAGCGGGTAAATTCGGGAATGGTGCAGCAGTAGAAGAGCAAGGTTGGGTTGAGATTAAAAATTATCATAAAAAACTTAGTGGAAATATGTTTGTTGTGCAAATTATTGGAAACTCAATGAGAAATATAATTAAAGATGGTGAATATGCAGTTTTTAAAAAAGTAAGCGGAGCCAATAGTGGTAAAATCATATTGATTGAACATAGTGATTTTATAGATTCCGAAACAGGCGGAGCATATTCAATTAAAAAATATGTTCAAAATGGAGACAAAATTGAATTTCACGCATTAACAGATGAACCACATATAAAAAATCATACATCTTTTTCTGCTGATGAGTTGGATAAATCTTCAAATTATAGAATCGCTGCTGTATTTATTGGTCGTTATGATCCGGATACTAAAAAAATTGAGAAATATAAATGACAATTATGTTTTATAAACTGTATAATTTAGCCTATGACGAAATCAAAATCATTAACCCTGAGTTTGAGATGAGTGAAAAGGATTATGAGAAATTTAAAATATAGGAGGGGGATATGTCTATTCGGCAAAATAAAAAATTAATTGAAAAATGGGGACGGTGGTAGAAAAGTAGAATTTCCCTTCGTAAAAAGGTGCCAGGTTGACGCTTTGACGCTTTCAGATTTTATTGATTGGAATTTGAGCAAAAATGAAAAAGTGATATAATAAGTTATGAAAAATGTTGGGAAAATTGACCTCATGGTCTATAAACTGTATAACCTAACTTACGCCGAAGTCAAACTCATTGACCCTGAGTTTGAGATGAGTGAAGGGGATTATGAAAAACTTGAAATATAGGAGGATAAAATGGATAAAAAAAAAGTTAAGTTGCAGGTTCATCACAAAATAGTACCTAGTATTTCAGGACTTTATAGTGGAGACTATTTAAGAGTCCTAATGGAGTATATTGACAATTCGATCGATTCTGCTGATATGCATTATTATAATATGGGAAGTAATTCATATAGAATACCGATAGAAATTAATGTTAAAATTGAAGGAAATAATTCAAAAAACGGTGTTATTATAATTGAGGATAATTGCAAAGGAATGAATGGAGAGGAATTAGAAAGAGTTGTTCATAAAATTGGAAATTCCAATAAAAAAGCACAGGGCTGGACCAATGGTCAGTTTGGTTTTGGAGTTTATTCATTTATGGCAGTTTGTAATAAGCTCTCTATAACTTCTAAAATAAAACATGACAATATCCCATTAAATATTGTGATAGACAAGAAATTATTTGAACAAGACCGGGATATAGAAATAGATATTCATAATGCAAATATAAATATTAATAAGTATGGTACAAGGATCACATTATCAAAATTTGAAAAAGATATTTGGAAAGAAATCGCTGCAGAAGCAATTAAATGTGAAGTTGAGAAACATTTTGAATTGATTTTAGGTAGAAAGAATTTAAAAATCACTGTTCAAGATAGAAAAAGTATTCTAAAAAAAGCATTGATTTGCAAACCTTATGATTATAAGCAATATGCGGGTGATAATTTGGAAGATACAATAAATAAATTAATGATAGAATCTGGGAAAAAACATAAAAAGATAGAAACTATAATATTAGAGAGACCAGTATCT
>JAGGYO010000200.1 GCA_021162505.1 bacterium | reverse complement strand
CTATAAAAAATTCATCTTTATTTCAAAATTTTACTTCCGATACACCGGATCTTTATCCGATACAATACGGAGTTGTATTCTTTCGCGTATCACATATAGTGGTGCTTTTGGTGCTTTAAACTCTAAATTATTGCTTCACTCCCCCTCTACTCGATACCAAGTTAAAAGTTATAATTAAACATTAGGAGGTTCAGAAGTTATAAGTCGAAGCCCGGAGAGATATGAGAAAATGATCAGAGCATCTTAACTAAGTGTCCTTTTATCGGGAGAAGTCCAATCCAGTAACCAAAGATAAAATCTTTATTAAATGGAGGAAAAGATTGTAAAAAGATAAGAAAAGAAGAATAGATTAGAAAAAAGTACATAAAAATAAATGTGAGGAATCCAAAACTTGAAAAAAGCAATCTTTTCTCATTCTTTAAACAGATAAAAGAAAATTTCACGGACAATAAAAATAAGAAATTCCTATTATCGTCGAAAATAGAAGTAAACTTTATACTTAAATGATATAAAATAATTTTATCAAAGAAAATGGGTTGATGAGAAAAAAATTCTTATCAACCCATTTTCTTTGATTATTAGTCAAGTAAAGTCTTTTGTCTCCCCCCTAGTTAGTCGCTTTCTTAAAATAAGTTAGATGTATCAAGCACCTAATTATTTCTTTAACAGCGGGTGTTCACTTAAAGGAGGATCAGACTCTCTTCTACCTATTTTTGGCATGTTCTCAGCAGCCCATTGTGCACAGACTTTATCAAACCATTCAGGAGTTTTTCTGGTATGTAATGACCAATACTTGCTAAAGAAGAGATCTCCTAAGGCTAACCAATCTTGGTACCAACCAACTGCTGTATTATAAGCAAAATCTGTTATCATTTGAATAGCTGCATCTTTATCTATATTGTAAAGTTCTGCAGCTGCTTTTTGAACTACAGGTGTAATCTTATATAATGTTTCCAACTTTGGATCTCTATATTTATAGAGTTCTTCGATTGCTTCATTATACTTAAATTGGGTACATTCTTGGACCCAAATATTGGTCCACCAATAGGAATCTCTTCGGAATGGTTCATAACGAGAACCTATTTGATAACCTATAGGAAGTTCTTTCATTATCGGCCATAAGGGGACAATAAAGCTCGAATCTGGTGAACCGTAACCATACCAACTAATTCCCTTAAATGGTGCGGGAATATTTGGGTTAACCTCTCCTATATGCACATAACAAGTTCTCATAATACTCATAGCTCTTTCGTTATGGCCTGGGGTGTAAGGATATTTTAATGGGTCACCAAATGGCCCAGCTGCTGGCCCAGTAGAGAGATCATAATCGGTACCTTTATAATAGTCACCTTTTATCTTAAAAATATCATGTACTGAAAGTTTCTTTTCCGGTTTTACAGAAAGAGGGAAGCGCTTTGCATCGGGATCGAGATCTAAAGAAGGAGCCACCAACTTAAATGCTCTCCAAACTCTTCTGGTAGAATATAATCGGTCATTCGGTGCATAGATATCAGCAGGACTAAAAGGTTCTCCAGAATTAGGATCATACCAACCTTGCTCTACAGCAAATGAAACAAGATTAGGAGAATACATATAATTTTCAGGATCATCAAAATCTACCTTGGTAATTCTAGCCATATTAGCAGATACAAAGAAATGATCGTTAGGTATTCTTACTGCACACCAAATATCTCTGCCATAAAATTCTACAACCCACACTTCTTCACCATCTGTTACGTTAATGGTTTCTCCGTGGCCATACCAGCCATATTCTTCCACTAAATCCCCCATTATGCGAACAGCTTCTCTTGCTGTTTTGGCTCTTTCTAAAGCAATATCCTGAGCAAACCAGCAATCTATGATCCCTGGGCTTTCATCAACCATTACTTTCTGTTTTTCTTCACCCTTGGGCATATGTTTGCCAATACTAAAGGTAGATTCTCCCATTGCTACGCCCATTTCATTCATAAAAGAATAACGGGAATGAAAATAGGCATAAGTATGATTAACCTGAGGCATTTGCCCCATTACTGTTGCTTTATCTCCGTAATCAACATCTGGCCAATTCCCATAGTCAATATAATTATGTCCATCAAGGACTATATCTCTCATAGAACCTTCTGGCCAATCTAGGGCAGGAATAATCCACAAACGATAATCTGCACTAGAAGAATCATCATTGTGAGTAATCATAGCCGTCCCATTTACCGTTGCCTCATTTCCCACAGCAACAATGGTACAACCTATTTCATCAAAATCAGCTTCTAAATTCTGAGAAGCAAATAAGTTGGCACTAAATAATATACTTAATAACAAAGAAATACCAACCAAAAAGCTTATTTTTTTAATCTTCATTTCGTTTATTTTACCTCCTCTTTCGATTTTTCAGTAAATTTAATTTTAAAATGGTCTTTACGGTTTTTTATTTTTTATTAATCAATAGTAAAATTAAATATCTACCTCCTTTCTCATAAAAATATTATTGATAGAATAATCTATTGGGATCTGCAGTTTCAGGATTGTGTAAATAATGCATTATTCCATTTTTCTCTAAATCTTTAAATAAGGGGAAATCTACCTCAATTTCTTTATCAGGGTAAAAACTTCCCATTTGTTTAATTAATTCCATAGTGGCAGAAAGATGTCTACCTACTCGATACCACATTGGTCTACCAAATTCAATATCATATTCTGGATCACAATATAATAAACCCTTTTCTGCCGCTCTTTGCAAAAACTCATCTTTCCCTTCCACCATTAATTCTTCAGTCATTTTACCAGCAACCCTATCAATAAATGGCTCAGCTGTTTCCATTAGAACTACCAATGCATCAGTAAAATCACCTACTTCGCGATGACTAAGCCCTCTCAAATTTTTTGGAGAAACTTCGGATTTCATAGGAAATTGTTCGGCACTTAACATCATAGCAGCCATCATAGTAATATCTTCAGCATTTTGATGAGCAACATAAGTACTAACTACCGGATACATTAATGAAGCTTCGTGCATATCAACAAATAAATCAATATTTTCTTTTCTAACCAACTCTGTAATAGCATATGCCAATCTCTCCGTAAGGGTTCCGTCAGGTCTTCCCGGATAGGTTCTATTTAAATTTCTGATATCTTGGGGAGCCAGCTTCTGACGAGAAGGATAATGAATATAAGTAAAAGGATCTGGCCATTGATCTAACTGATTAGAATTTCTTGCACCAATTTTAAATTTTTTAGCCCCCCAAGAACCTTTTAGGGTAAAATATTTAGGATAACCCATCCCATAATCGCCCATAGTCCATGCACTTCTATTGGCAACTGGTATTAAAAAAATTTTACCTTTAGATATCTTAATATTTTCTGCTGCTACATAAGCTGTTACCATTGATCCCGGCTCATAGGGATGAGTACCCCCTAGCCACAGCATTGACCCACCAGCTTTTCCGGAATCAAAGATATAAACAGGTGTATCTACCCAAGTACCTTTTATTCCCTCAAAATAATCACTTAACATAACTCTTTTGGTTAAGTCTTCTGATGCTACAATAGATTGTTTAAAATGGCGTATTTCCCATAATTCTCTTGCTCCCAAAAAGGCTATAATTAATACGATAAATAAAATAATAATTCTGCGTAAATAGACTGTTTTCATTTCAACAGGTTCCCCCTATTTAATGTGTAAAGCTCTTAATAGAAAAGGTATAAGAGTATAAGCATAAATTATATCGTAGACTAAATTATTTCTCGTTTTCCTTTTAAAAAGATTACGTAAAAGTAATAGGGCAAATAAACCACATATTATAAAATATACTTGATGAATTATTTCTTGCAAACATAT
>JAGGYO010000353.1 GCA_021162505.1 bacterium | reverse complement strand
GGATATGGGAGAATAAGTAATAAAAAATGTTTTTATTCCAGTTCTTTTATGTGATAGATAAGAAAGGATCACATTCAAAAAAGAAGAGCTTGAAGAAATTTTGCTCAAAGGTTTTTTTTTTACAAAGATCTTAAAAAAATCATTAAATAATTGTTTTTTTCCCAATATTTTTTCGAGCATAATTACATATTCACTAATTTGTGAATAAAAAGCACCCTTTTTTCGTCCATTAATTTTTCCAATGGAGTATATAATATCTTATATGTCTTATTCTCATTGATATCCATTGTTGGTGACCAATTATATAGAGACAAGCCGTAAAATGTTTCTTGGTTTTTAGAAAATTCTATTAATAATGATTTCCCTTTTGCGCCGAAATGTCTTATTTTCCTAATAACAATATTGGTATCCAAAAAGACGGGTGGTGGAAAGTTCTTATCATAGGGTGCCATATAATTTATAAGTTTTAATACTTCTTTTTTTACATGTGTTACAGGCAACAGATCATCATAATAAAATATATCATCACTTTGTGTCTCCAGATTGCCGTACCAAATTTCCAAACGCTCTATTAATTCCGGGATATTAGAAGGGGAAATCGTGAAGCCAACCGCTTTATTATGTCCGCCGTATGACTCAAAGAGTTCGGGATTCTCTTGAAAGAACGGTAAGATATCACCTCCAACAAAACGTGAAGAACCTATCATAGGGTCTTTTTTAATAAGAACAAGTGCCGGAACATCATTGGTCTTGGAAAGTAAGGATGCTATCATTCCTCGTTTTTCATTCATATTCCTGTCAATAATAACCACTTTTACTTTGCCGTTGGGATTTAGGTCTTTACCCAAATTATTGTCCTTTATCTTTGCCAACGAACTAGTGCCTTTTTTAAAGCCCAGTTGGATCTTTCGTTCATAAAAAAAACGATCCAATTCATTGAATTCTTCATTTCTGAATTTAGAATTCAGAACGGGTAATAGTTTGTTTATTGTGTAATATGAATTTAATAGGTAGGAACTGTAACTTCTGTCATGCAGTATCTCGCTGAAGTCAAAGTGTTTATTTATATCTCTTAGAAATAAATAATTCAAACCCTCTATTCTCATACGATCGGAGTATGTTGTGAGATAGTAGATCAATAAGCTGCTATCATTGTGTCTATTTCTAATATTGCAGATCTTTTTTAATAATTCAAGAAAAAGCCTGTATAATGCCTGAGTATCATCAGTAGCGCGATGATAAGGTCCCTTATACAAATGCAAACTTTCTACCAATGAGGATAAAGCATAGGAGCCAAGACCCTTGAAATAGTTCCTCGACATTATAACAGTGTCATAAAGCATATTATTAACACTTGGAATGCCGTATCTTTTGAAATATTCATTTATGAACGAAATATCAAAATTAACATTATGGGCAACAATGGGAAGGTCGCCAATGAATTTTTTAAAAAGCGTCATGACCTTTTCGGGGTCCTTGCCCTTCTCTTCTAAAAGATTATTGTCTATACCCGTGATCTGCGTTATTTCGCTTGGTATTTTTCTATCGGTTTTTAAATACGAATGAAAATAGGAAATTATCTCCCCGCCCTCTATTTTATATGCGGCAATTTCAGTAATGTCATTGAATTTAGCCTTAAATCCCGTGGTTTCAGTATCAAAGATAATATATTGCTGGGCAAATTTTTCATTTTTCATTCTATGGAACTGTCTTTTTAAAAAATATACTAATCCCCCTGTGGACATTGAAACATTCTTTTTTTTGTTAGGGGTAAGATAAATAATGTTCTGGACTTTTTCAAAATCCTGCTTATGATGGTCTACGACTAGTGTTCTTATATTATTTTCACTTAATATCTCAAGTCCCTCATTTGAACTTTGTCCCATATCCAGTAAAATAACAGCTTCGTAACCTTCTGATTTTACCTTCTGTGCATCCTGAGCGGTAAAAATAGGAATATTATGCCAAAACATCTTATAATTTATATTCTTACTATAGTTATTTTCTAAAAAAATATCATATGTTATCCTAAAAGCTCCGTAACCGTCAAGATCACTATCATATATAATGAGTGTTTTAAAGTTATTATCAATGACCCCTTTAATGAATTTTGCGCTGGCAGTCAAATTGTTTATATTCTCAAACTCCAAATATAATGGGATATTTCCCTTAATGAATGGCAGCAGATCGATCTTATTTCTTCTTAAAAGAAATTTTACAACCTCACGATCAATAGTATGTTCAAAAGCAAGCTTATCTGCAAGTTTTTCATTAAGTATATATTTTCTAAATCGTATCATTGCTAAATAATGTTTCAAAGAATTTGTTTAAGTTCTTCTTAACCTTTTCTCCAATTTCGATCACCTCTTCATGATGTAGAGTTTTATCTGATATGCCTGTCCCAAAGTTGGTACAAATACTTATACCCAATATGTTCAAACCCAAGCGTTTTGCAAGAATTATTTCGGGTACCGTGGACATTCCCACTAAACTCCCTCCGAATTTTTGCACCATTGCAACTTCGGCTCGGCTCTCATATGCCGGCCCGGTGAGGAATACATATATCCCTGTTTTATAGACCATGTTCAAGTTCTTTAATGTTTTTACAGCATGTGATAACAGTTTTGGGGCAAAAGGTTCGTTCATTGGGGTAAATCTTTCTCCAAAATTGATATTATGCCCAATAAGAGGATTTATTTGGGCAAAATTTATATAATCGTTCAGTATGACAATATCTCCGGGTTCGATTTCTCTCACAACACTTCCGGCGGCATTGGTCAATGTAATGTCCTTGATGCCGAGATAATACATTAAGCGAATGGAAAATGTAATATCCCACGGGCTATAGCCCTCATAATAATGGACCCTTCCTTTGAAAAGGGCAATATTTTTCTCTCCAATACTATAAATATCCAATCGACCTTCATGACCTTCAACCGTGGGTAAAGGGAAATGTGGAATTTGGGAATAGGGTATGGAAAAGACAGTTTCTTTATCTTCAAATATTTTTAAACCGGAACCGCTGACAATAGCATGATCTATGGGTGAAGAGAATTGTTCTCTTATGTATTTAGCAGCGATTCCAGCTGCTTTCATACCAGATCTCCAATATCTTTCTTTGTAAGTACCGTGGTCAAAAGGTTTATGGCGCCTTCAATATCCTTTTTATTAACCATTTCCGAAGGAGTATGGACATATCTTGCAGGTATGGACACACCAATGGCGGGAATGCCGTTCTTTACCAGACTCATGGCACCTGCATCCGTACCGCCAAAAGGCAGGACTTCCAATTGATGCTTGATCTTCTCTTTTTTTGCGGTATCAATGAAAAAATTCTTTAATTTCGGATGTGAGATGAGGGATGAATCCATTATTTTTATTGTAGGACCATTTCCTAAGGTCATATTTAAGTAGAGTTTTTCTCTTATATCATCACTAGCGGTAACATCCACGGCAATGGCGACCTTCGGGTCAATTGAGTGTGCAAGAGCTCTGGCTCCCAGCGTTGAAAATTCTTCCTGTACCGTGAAACCAAAGGTAACCCTATTGGTCATTTTTTTACTCTTTAAATTGTCAATGGTCTTTAGGAGTATATAAACACCCACCCTGTCATCAAGGGCTTTTGCCATGATATTATCACCCAGATTTACCATTTCTCTATGGAACACACCGAATGTCCCAATGGGTACTTGTTTTTGTGCATCCTCTTTGTTTTTCGCGCCAATATCAACAAATAATGAATTGAAGTCGGTTTTTATCTTAGGATTAGTAGTTTGCGAAAATATTGCTCCCCATTTACCGTTAGCAAACAATATTCTACTCCCGAACAATGCCTCATTATAAACTCCACCAATAGGAGAGATTTTTAAAAATCCCTTTTCATCGATATAATTAACGACAATGCCGATTTCGTCCATATGAGCGGTGATCAATATCTTGTTTCCTGAATTACCCAAGGTTATCTTTATATTTCCATGTACATCCTTAGAAGGTTTGAACCCTTTTTTGGTCAATCTATCAAGAATTATTTTGCCAACCTCATCCTCTCTACCGGATGGGCCAAAGGTCTCAGTTAATTTTTTCAATAATTTAAGATCAATTGCCATTATTTCCCTCCATAAAGTTTTTTCATTTGAAATTCCAAAAGTTTTGCTGTTCCTTTTACCAATTTTATAGTATTTATTATATCCTCTTTTTTGCAAAATCCAAGGGGTGCATGAATATATCGCACCGGAACAGATATGCAAATAGCAGGAATATTCTTTTGATTTAATAGATAAAATGTTTCCGTTCCACCGGAAACCGTTTTTTTGAATTGATAGGGGATATTATTACCCTTTGCAACACCTTCAACGATCTTTTTTAATGAATTTGTCCCTATGGACATGCGGTCCACCACAGTAATAGCCGGTCCTTTTCCAATAAATGTGGATGGTGATTCTTCGGGAAAATCCCTTTCAATATCGTATGCCGTAGTTCCTTCAATAGCAAAACCGAATTCCCCGCTGGCATATTCCAAAGCAGATTGTATGCCCCTTACACCAACCTCTTCTTGGACAGAAAAGATCCCCGTAATATTGATATCCCAATCCATTTTCAGGATCTGTGTAAGAATATAACAGCCGATCCTATCATCAAATGCTTTCCCCCACAAGGTGTCTTGTTTTTCAAAAGCGATTTGATCAAATGTTGCAAGATCTCCAATTTCCACTTTTTCTAAAGCCTGTTTTTTATCTTTTGCTCCTATAAAAATAGTCAGCTGTTCCGTATCAATTGCCATTTCACTTTTCTTTGAAAGGTGGATTGGCGGCGACATTATAGTGCCTTTTATCCTATTTTCACCGATGATCACTCTTTTTGCCGGAAGCAATCTATTGTCAATACCACCTAATTTTCTAAAAGATAGGGTTCCGTCATCATTGATCTTTGAAATGATAAATCCCACCTCGTCCATATGGGCAGATAAAATGATCCCGTGATTTTTAATATTTTTCCCTTCCTTAAAGACAATAAGAGAACCGAGTTCATCCCTTTTAAGGTCAATAGATATAGAAGAAAGCTCCTTTTTAATGAGCTCAGCTATATTTTTTTCACCGCTGGAAGGTCCGAAACCATCTGAAAGCTCCAATGCAAACTTCATTGAACGCTCCCCTGATTGAATTCCATTACAATGATCTTAAAAAGTTCTATTGTCTCCTTCAATGTCTCATATTTTACTATTTCGGAAGGAGTATGCATATTATATATAGGATAACTTATCCCGATAAGGGCTTTCCCGCCGGACATAGTACGGTAGCCATAGGCATTTGTACCCCTTACGCTTTCCTCTACCTCTCTTTGAAATTTCACTTTTTTTAATTTTGCTTTTTCCTCAACTCGCCTGGAATACTCTCTTGAATAATTGGGTCCGTACATTATGGTGGGACCCTTATCAATATCAAAGGTATAATTATCATTTGCCAGCGGTTGTTTTGCAAAGGTGGCATCAACGACCACAGCAAGGTCAAAAGGTAATGCCGGTAACATTTGTGCCCCCCGGATCCCCACTTCTTCTTGAATGGTAACCCTCAGAGCAATGGTGGCTGTATTATCATATACTTTTAACCATTTGGCCAATTTCAAAAGGGTATAAACACCACCACGATTGTCAATTCCGGGTCCAATAATATAATCGTCGATTATTTCTATTTTTCTATCAAAGATCACCGGATCACCTATATTTACCAATTCTGTTAATTGCTCGTAATTGAGACCGGTATCAAGGAACATTTGAGCGATTTTTGGAACTTTTTTGCGTTCATCGGGGCTTGATAAATGCGGAGGTATGGTAGCTATAACACCGGTAACCTCTTCCTTCCCGAGGATGATAAGCTTTGTTCCCAGAATAACCCTGGGGTCATGTCCGCCCACAGATTTCAAATGAACTATACCATTAGGTGATATCTTTTGCACAACGAATCCGATCTGATCATAATGAGCATCAAAAAGGATAGTATATGGTGAGGTTCCCTGCTTCACTGCCAGAATATTCCCCATGGGGGATATATGTAATTGTAAGCCCGAACTTTTGAATTTCTCAACAATAAAGGTTTTAAGGTCTTCTTCATAACCCGAAATCGAAGCCTTTTCGAGAAGGGATTTGAGATAGTCCATATTTCATTCCTTTACTTTATTTTACCATAAATTCGCTTTAAAGCAAAACCTGATAATGGTTGTTTGGAGTTTACCCCGTATTTACAGGGTCATTCTGTGCTTGACACGGAATACAGCAGTTAAGTAATAATTTTAATCACAGATTAAACAGTCTTGGGACACACCTGAACATCCGAGGTATGTCCCGCTTGTTATTAACATAAGTAAAGTATTTTACTTCTTATCTTTTTGATTTTATCTCTTTACGCTTTATTCTGAAACTTTCAAAGTCGCAACCTTACCCCACTATCACCCTTTCCACTCTCTTATTTCATGGAAATAACTGATCTAAATTCCCAATATACCATAAATGAATAGACAAATACCATTATTATTTTTGTAGCTTCTAATGAATTCTCCGTAAAAGTTCTTTTCATCATAAGTGAAAAAAATACTGCTACGGCAATGAAAAAGAGTATAACTATTATATCTAATATCAGGATTGCTTTTAATAAATATTTAAATAGTACGATTAACCCAATTACAATAAAAATAGGGAGAAAAAATGTTATAATGTTTAAAAGTTCCTCTTGCAATAACACATTTATGGTAAAAATAATACCCAGTAGAAAAAAAATTGCAAGGCATTTTTTTACTTTTTCTCCTATTTCAGAATTCATTCCTTTGGAATTTAAAATATCCTTCATGCTTCCCCCTATAATAATTTATTATTGTTATTTATTACAATTACAACCGGAATATTTCTTCTCGCATTCATCATAGGCAGCTTTCTGTTCTTCAGAACCATCAATAAGTGCTGCATTCTGTTTGCACTTATAGCAACCTACAGTACAAGCTCCCTTAATTGCAATAACAACCCCTATAGTAACAAGAACAACAGCAGCAACAATAATTAATCCCGCCCAGGATTGAGTTTCATCAATAAATATATTATCTCTTACATCTTCCCACGAATTAATAATAAATTCACTTGCAAGAGGCATATTTCCCCTTAAAGCTTCAAGAGTAATGCCTAAAATTATTGAAATTATTGGTTTATCTATAGGATTAATAGTTTCAGGAATTTTCTCATATTCTTCATAGAGATTTTCAAGTTTACTAATAATCCCTTTAATGTTTTTTTCATCAGACATTGTGTGGGAAATTGAAACAGCATTGATCATATTTAAAAAACTGTTTCCTTTATTACAATTAATAAAGTTAATTTCTCCATCATTTACACCTGCAATAACCAAATTAATTAAAAACATTTTATCAGGTAATATTTCAACATTTTCATTCAGTGATTCATAAGACATTTCTTTTATTAGCTCCGGGACATAGTTTATTTTTTTATCAGTTTTATCCCCCTTTAAACCGTAGATTTTATTAATTTTATCTGGTGTTGTCTGTAAATCCGTACTAGATTTCGAACAACCGGCAAAAATCATCAAACCAAGAACCAAAAGTAAAGTAGAATATCTTAAGAAATTCCTTTTCATATAAACCTCCTTTTTTGTTTTACGAAAATAAATTTCGATTTTTTCTTTATAACCAAGTCATAACCATAATATTTTCAAAGAACAGTTTCATTCCCCCACACAATTTTATGTGGGAAAAACCGAATGAATTTAGTTTTTCTAATAAGTTCATTCCTCTTGATGAAAATGGCTTTTATATAAAGAGCAACCGAATTTAATTTCCTCGGGTTATAATTTCTGTTTAGAACGAATATAATAGAATTTACAGAGAAATGGGGGGGGCAATACATTTAATTTGAAGTAACTCCAGACAGTTAAGTTGATTTTCCTCTCTCCTTTTCATCACCAAACTCTGGATTATTATACCACT
>JAGGYO010000338.1 GCA_021162505.1 bacterium | reverse complement strand
GTTCTTTACTTGTTTTACATATATTAATATAAAAATAGAAAAAAATAAAAATGAAAATATCTCCGGTCTGGCAAATAATCTAAAAGAAATACTAAATAACATTAGCCCCATTGTAATAAGGTCTATTTTTAAGTTCTTAAGAATGAACATTATCCCCAAAAGTACCAAGAATTTTATGAAATATATCCCTAAAACACCAAGAAATTTATATGATAGAAAGAATAAAATGTCTGAGACAAAGGTTTGAAAATAGGGCTGAATAGAATGAACAAATGAAAATGGATCACTTTGTGGGAAGCCGTGTTCTAATAAATATCTACCGAAGTTCATATGCCACCAGAAATCCGGCGAACTAATCTTAAAAAAAAGCGTACTGAAAATAAAAAATATACCGATTATAAAAAAATACTTTTTACTAATTACCATATTTTTCCCAAAATATTGCTTCATCCATTATACGAAAAACATTAAGGGGTTTATCTTTTCCTTTAACTGAAACCTTTTCATAATACTTTACTTTACCATAGGGAACAATGACCTCATCCAGTTTTTTTTTGAACTCAATTTCATGAATAAAAGGTATGATTATCTCATTGGAAGAAGCGTATTTTTGTAATCTTGCAGAAATATTAACAGAATCGCCGATAACGGAAATATCTTTTTTTTCGGCTTCGCCGGTTGATATTCCAATAAAAACATTTCCCATCCAGATCCCGGAAGAAAGCTCAAGTTTTAGTCCTAAGTCATAACCCAAGGTATTTACGAAACTTTCTATTTTCAAACTAACTTCGATGGCTTTAAGTAAATAATCTTTCGGTAATATATCATAATTATTTGAAAAGATACCTCCGAAAAGTGCCATGATACCATCACCTAAATATTTATCAACGATTCCCATCTCTTCATAAATAATATCAGCGGCATAATCGTAAAATTTATTCAATATTTTAATAATTTCCTTTTCATTATTTCGTTTTACGGCCTTATCGATCATATGTGTAAATCCGCAAATATCAATAAAGTTGATTACTACATCATCTCCTCGTATAAAATCAATAATCTCGAATTTCTTTTTATCCTTCACTTTAAAAACGATAGTATTAGTCCGGTAAAATATATTTGATTAAGGTCCTCTTCTGTCAATTCTTCTGCTGCGAACCTGCCTAAAAACCATATATAGGATTTTTTACCTCTTTTAAAAGGGTAGATAACCAAATATTCTCTTAGATCAAGGGATTTAACGCTTCTTTCAAGGGTAACTATTTTTTCGTTCACCAATAACTCGAGTATTTCGGGGGTTAATTCGGGAATTTTATCATAATAAGAAGTTAGTATATCTAATTTTTTGACTTTTTTATTTTCCATTTCCCCGAAAAGGAAATTTTCTATATTAAATTTATAAATAATATTTTTTAAGTTATCCCAAAACTTCTTTCTGTCAAGCTCCTGAAGATACGGGGAAATAATTCTATAAAAGATCTGGAGATAGCCCTCTTTATATTCTGCCTTTTTCATAAGAGTTTCTTTTACTTTTTCCTTATCCTTTGAACTCAATACTTTATATTTTCGATTTAAAATATCACCTTCGCCCTCATAAAAAACGAAATAGTTCTTACCTATCTTTATCCTGTCCCCCTGATATAATCGCTTTAGCCTGAAACGAATACTGTTTACGAATAGTCCATTATGGGAATTATTATCTACTATATAAAAATCTTTTTGATGGTCGTAAAAATAACAATGTTCTTTTGAGACAAAAGAGTCTTTTAATATAATTGAATTTTTCACGCTTCTACCCATTGTTGACCCGTTTTTTAGGGGATAAACATTCCCCTCCAAAATACCTGCTGTGCAATATAAATATATCATACTAATCCTCTATCATTTTTTCTAATTCTTTGTCAGTACCAATACTTTCCTTGACCTCAACTAAATTTTCTATAATATTTATCTTCGAGTCTTCTTTTATACCAAGGGATAAATGCCAGAAAAATTTTCCGCTTGTGATCAAGGAAAGGAGCTTTCCTTCATGCCAGTCAGTATTGCTGATTACTCTCGTCATATTTAAATGAAAAACCGTTAAGATATTATCAATGCCATTATCTTCAAGTTTTTTTTCCATTTGGGGGTAATCGGTTATAATGAATAATTGATCAAACTGCTTATGTATTGTTTTTAAAGATAAGATCGCGGTGGACAGATCTTTTATCTGTATATCTCCATAATATCCCGGTAATTTGGTAAATCCTGTAATTGAGAAGAACCCGATTTTTTTTCCGAGGATATTTTTTTCAATATATGGAGTAAATAACTCATTTCCCGTCTCATTCAAAACAGTAAATGAGGACATTTTTATTTTCGTTTTTTCTTTTACATTATTAAAAAGATCCTTATTGTCCTTATATTCGAATGTACTTACAAAATAGGCGTTATATTTTAAATATTCCATGATCTTCAATAATTTTTCTCTTGATACGAAGTTACTGGAAATAGAATTTCCGCAATCAAAGATGAAATATTTTTCGCTTTTATTAATTAGTTTTTTAAAAAGATAGGATCTTTCTAATATACCGCCCCTTCTAATTCTGCAAAAACAGTTTTTAATATTACCTCCGGTATTTGCCGTAAAGATCAAACTATATTTATAAAGAGGTTTCATTTCCACCATTCCACGACATCCGAATACCAGTACCAAAAAAATAAGTAGAAAATACTTGTAAAATTTCTTCATAATTGTTAAAATATTATATAAATGTTTTTAAAAAAATTCAAGTCTTGGCCCTTATTTTTTTTAATAATTTTTTTATTCCAAGGAGCGTTATTAGAAAAAAATGATAGTTCAAAAAGTTTTGTACCCTATAAAAAGAATCACTTTTTTAAGAAAAAAAAGTCCTTTTTAAAAAAGAAGCGATCCTTTCTACCAATCCCGATGATAATATTAAAAGGCGGGAAAGCGGGGTTGCTGCCTGAAATTCAATTTGGGAAAAATGCGGGAAATATATCATTAAGCGTTATTAAAAACATTTCTTTATCCCTTGATAATAAGGTTTATCCAAATGATCCTACGATCAAATCCAATGCTACGCCTCAAATAGATCAAAGTATGCGACTCAACCTGCACGGGGTGGTAGCAGATCGGCTTAATATACTCATAAAATATGATGATACGAACAAACAGGACTGGAAATTAGATCAGAATATTTCACTTAAATATCTTGGAAAAAGTGGAGAGATCTTAAATTATATTGAAGCCGGAAATATAAACTTGGCTTTACCCGGTACTCAATTCGTGTCTTATTCAAAGAATTTTTTCGGCATCAAGGGAAAGATCATTTTTGAAGATATTCCCATTATACCGGGAAAGTTAGAAATTTATCCTATCTTGGGAATATCTCAAAACAAGGTTGCAACTAACACAATAAACCCCAATGCAAATGGAGGAAAGACACCTCATACATATTATGACGGAAGTTATGTCAAGGATTCAATATTTGTTCTGAACAGATTACCCGATACCGCCACAAGGGCCATGGCATGGGATGAAAATAAAAAGAATTTTTTAGGTAAATACGAGATAGATTATGATTCATTATCAATATATTTCGACGACAGGAACTTCTATAATAATACCGAGCTTACCGTTGACGATGGGGCGGAGCAAGGGGGAAATCAGATATTTCACTTTGATCAATTATTGAAAGGTGTGGATTATACAATAAATACAAAAGATAATCTTTTATACTTTAAAAAAACGATCCCTTCAAATGGGATCTTGATCGGGGCTTTTAAAGTAAAAGATGCGATATCCGGTTCTGAGTCCTACATTGTCGGTAATCCCGACTCACTATTTATTGATGATGATGGTAATGGCTTTTTTGATGATGGACCTATTGTCGGCACAGATGATGATAATGATGGTTTCATTGACGAGGATCCCATTGATGGGATCGATAATGACGGGGATGGTCAGATCGATGAAGATCCTGCTGACCTATGGTATGATGGCGCTTCTACACCAACAGTCATTGACGGTTATAAAAACGGGTTCACCTTTATAAAATCAGAGAATAATAGATATAGTGGAAATGCTCTTCAGAATTTTTATAGAACAGGGATCACTGACGGTAAACCATTAAGCGAGATTACCGGACATATCATCAATACCAATGATGCTGATGGTGATAATGATAATAAGGTCTTTACCACATCCACCAATGAAAGGATCTCCTATTTGACCATTTTCGGCCTGGATGTAGACCCCATTGATGGAAATATAGATCAGGGGATCTTGGATAATGATAACGGCTATTTAATATTTCCCGATGCTACACCATTTGACCTTACGGATAATGACAGCACAACAGATTACCTTAAGGCCATCAAAGATGGTCTGGAATTAACGGATAGTGAACTCAATGAGATCATTTCCAAGTGTTCCAATAAATATATTTATGCAAAAAATGATTCACTTGAATATTCCTATAGTGCAAGTCACAATATATTTCAGACGGTTATTGAATATGCCAGTCCCCAATTGATATATAATTTACAGCAAAATGTTAAGGAGGGTTCTGTTGTTGTTACCGTTGGCGGTACTCCCCTTAAATTAGGAACCGATTATACCGTGGATTATAGGATCGGAATACTTACCATCACCAATAAAGATAAAATAGCGGGGAATGTAAAAATAGAGATAAAATATGAGTATGAACCTTTCTTCGCGGATAAGAATAAATATGTTCTCGGGGCAAGAAATAATTGGCAAATAAGTAAAAATTTTACCATCGGTGCCACAGTTGTTAATGAAAATTATTTTAAATCCAAGACCATCATGCCGGAGATCGGAGCTGAGCCCCAGAGCAAATTTGTTTTTGATATTAACGGAAGCCTCAATATTACAAAAGATTTTCAAAAAAAACTTTTTTCCAATATTCCTTTGATCAATAAGGTAAATCCGCAAAAGATAACTTTCTCCGGGGAATATGCTTATGCGTATAATAATCCGAACACCCTGAATAAAACAGCCCTTGATTCACTGGATAATACCAAAGATCCAACAAATATTGCATTTAACTATAAAGGTTGGTATCTCTCATCTTTACCCCTTGATATCGGAGATGAAAATTCAAGAGCTAAGACCATTTGTATCGAAGAGACAAATGATAAATTTACTGAAGCGGAGAACGATTTTTCCTTTTATTCATTTACGGACAGTGATCGGCATCCATATACCCCCGATGCACAAAATACCTTCACAACACAAACACCTCCCACAACCATGCAATTCTGGTTAAACAGTTCAAATAAGTGGGGTGGTATTGAAAAAACGATCAGTTCGCAATCAATGGATATTTCAAAAAAATCTACCTTGGATTTTTGGATCAAAAATATGATAGACATTCCTGTAAACGCTGTCGTCCACATTGAGATCGGCATGATCTCGGAAGATAGTGACGGAGACAATGTTTTAGACACGGAAGATACCAATCACGACGGCTTGCCTAATATCGACGAAGATACGGGCATCACATTTAATAATGGTGTTTTTACTTCAATATTAGGTAAAGGAGATAATAAACAGCAATCAGAAGACCTTGACCGCGACGGAATACTTGATACTGCAAATAGATATTATGCTTATTCAACGGATATTTTAAAGAATTATGATTTCGGAAACGGGTGGCAATTTATTTCCATTCCTCTAAATATCAATGATATTGCAAATCAAAGGAATACGCCGACACCGACAAATGTAAAATATGTAAGGATATGGGTTGAAAATAATTCTTCTTCTAAGATCAACTTTAAGATACAGGATCTGGAGATAACGGGGAATAAGTGGGAAAAAGGATTCGTAGAAAATGGTAGTGCATCCGAATATCTCACCGTTTCAGATATTTCTCAGGATGATCCGAAATTCGCTTCTTATTTCGATACAAGCGATGATATGGATAAAGGTGCATTTATGCTGGATTATTATTTGGTGGGCACATCCACGGATGTAAAAAGTGCATTTACTTACCAATTATTTCCCCTGCCGAAAAATATTTCTTCCTATAAAACATTGGAGATCTCCACTATACAGTATGAAACCATATCCGATTCAGATACGGATAAACTCTATTTTCAATTGGGTATTGATCAGAACAATTACTGGAAGATTCCCTTAAAAAAACCAAAACCCGGATACAATTTAAATGATTGGTATATAAATAATATTGATCTTAATGATCTCGAAAAATTTGAGAAAATAGGAAATCCTAATCTACTTAATGTCAAATATATCGGCTTCTTATATGAAACTAATAGTGCTGCTCAAGGGAAAATTTTATTGAACAATATTTATCTTGCAGACCCTACGGTGCTTAAAGGAACTGCTTATAGAGGAAGTATGTCCACAAATCTATTGGGTCTGGGAGCATTCACGGGAAATTATAGTGTAAAATCCTCTGATTTTAGTCCATTGGGGGTTAATAGAAGCGGATATAATACGGCTAATTTTTCTTCTTCTCTGCAGATAAGTAAATTACGCTGGATGCCGGTTTCTCTGGGTTATTCCAGGGGAATTTCGAATCTCATGTCAATTGTCAATTATGGCAGCAACAGTTCAAATACAAAAAGCGAAAATGAAACGCTAAGGATCAGCACCAATCTAAATCTTAACCAGCTTTTCGGGAAACTTTTTCCCAGTTTATCCTACTCTTATTCTAATACCAATAACGATATTTTCGGAACTATCAATGAGCTTGAAAAGAAAAAATCAATGACCCTAAGTGAAGCCCATACATTTGCAATGCGTTTACAATCATTTTTATTCATTCTAAAATCATTGAACATCACAGGCGCAAGAAACATTAATATTGCCAAGTACAATACTGAATTTGATAGTACCCTTACCAATAAGACCACATTGAGAAATAATCTGGGAGCTAATTTTACCATAAAATTTTTAAAACTGCTCAATTCAATAAGCTACAATGATAGTTACGAAAATGATTTCAAACAGAACGATAATATTTCATACTCGGTGTCGTCTAATGTACCTATAATTAAATTTATACTGGAACCAAATTTAAAGATCGAAGGAAAACTTAATCGAATTTATATAAAAGATAATGAAACATCAGACATCTCCTCTACGAGTGTCAAGTTCAGTACTTCAATACGATTAACGAACCGAATTTCCTTTTCTCGTATATTCAAAAAATTCCATTTATTGGGAGTAAACTCAATAAATCTTAATATTACTTATAATAAGAACAATGATTCATCTATCAGCGCTTATGAAAATGTATTTCCAATTGAAAAGATCCTTGATATTCTTAAAGATAAAATTAATGAGGATATGTATAGAAATCTCACTGATAGGGATACCCTCAATCTTTCTTTTAATTATGCTCCTTTCAGATTTATAAATTTATCCGGTAACTATAGTTTGAATATTTCCAATACCAAGAACATGGGATCAAGTTTGACCCTGACCACCAAGAGCATTAACGGGAATGCAGCGATCATGGGTATTGATAAATTAATAAAATTTTTAAAAAGGACCACCTTGACCTTAGGTATGGGGTATCGATTGAGTCGATCAGCGGATGCTGACCTTATACAAGAAACATATTCTCCTTCATTAAGTTTTCCCATATATTTCTCCAATAAGTTCAGCCAATCATTAAGGGCTGCATTAACCCGTAATATGCAAACAAGATTCGGTATAGAAACCACTACCGCAGATAGTTTGACACTCACTTCCAATTGGAAATATACCTGGAATTTACAATACGGTGTCAAACTCCCCTTCATTAAGAATAAAATTAAATTAAAAAATGCCGTTAATACCAATTTGGGAATATCTTATGCCATGGTAAGGAGTGATGTAATAAATTCCACGGAATCCAATTCGTTTACAATTAATGGGGGATTTGATTATAGGATGTCGAGGTATTTTGTTTTGAACAGCAATATAATGTATAAAATATACAATGACCTTACGGTGATCTCAAGAAATTATAATGAATTTAAACTTACCGTAGGCGGAAATATAATTTTCTAATATAAAGGAGGTTCCCATGGCGGAAACAGTTGATCTACAAAAATTATTTAATGCAGTTGACAAATCTCTTACTGAACAGAAAATAAAATTCAAAAAGGATAAAGAAAACCCTTTTTTATGGGTAATATCAATTCCTTTGCAAAACGGTGCATTGGAATTAAATATTGATCTTGATATTGTTGATAAAAAAACCGGAGCCATGGCAAATTTACGGAGTGTTTTCGGAGATATTCCGGCAAGCCCTAAAGAGCAGTGGGCAATGTTCTTGCGATTACTGCAAATGAACACAATGGATACATTCGAAGGCAGATTTGCCATCGATGAGATCACCAATGAACTGATCTTCCTTATTGTTCACGATACAGAGATATTAATGTCGAATATTACATATTTTTTAGGATTTATAAAACATGCGTATGAAGAACTGCGACCCAAGGCGATCGGCTTTATAAATTAGGAAAAACGATGGAAATCAGTAGTGAATTGAAGGGCTTCCTTGAAGGAGTTCAGAGTAAATTTAATTTAAAGAAAACGGATGATCTACATATTTATGAGGTCCTAAAATTCTTTTATGAAAATGGGTATGATTATCTCAACCCTTCGGCAACCCGAATTATGGATTATTTTGAAAAATATGAAAAAGAGATAGAGACAACGAAGAATTTATCCATTGGCAAAGCCAGTGATTATAAAAATATTTTAAAGGGGGCTCTGTCGGTTGCGGATAAAAGTTTAAGCAGAAATATTGAGATAAGCCATTTCATTGTAGCCACTATTAATTATTGGTCAAAAAAAGAAAAAGTTCCTGAAGAGTTGGTAATGAAGACCAATATGATGCTTCTTGATAGAAATTCCATGAGACATAATATCTTAAAGACCATGGCAAAAAATAAAAGGCATATTACAAGGAAATACAAACCGAGTAAAAAAAAATTTACTCCTCATCATTTCGAGCAGACACTTAAAGAGCAGATAGTATTGAATCGGGAATTCATTTCCGAGATCGCCAGTATTCTCAGTTTGAAGTTCATGCAATTGGATTTGAAGCCCTATTTACCCAATGGTATATTTTTGTTTATAGGGAAAAAAAGTTCGGGTAAATCCGAATTTGCCTATTCCATTGCAGCTACTGTTTATAATAGCCGCGAGGCTGTCTCAGAGATAGATCTTTCTCTAATGACCTTGCCACCAACGGAAGCCCAAAACAGTGAAGAGGAGAACGAATCCGTACCAGGACAGGGAAGTTTTTTTAAAAGTATCGTCCAAGAAGGCACAAAAAGAGTGTTTTTAATTAAGAATATGGAGGCAATGGATAAGGGGTTTTTCATGTTATTATCCCAGATATTTTCAAAGGGCAACCTTCATTTGAAGAACGGGCGTTTGGATTTTAGCGATTCTATCTTCATTCTTACTATCAATAAAGACATTTTGACATCTCTTACAAAAAAGATCGGATTCCAATCTGAAACCAATGAAAAAACTAATTTGGAAATAAAAGAAATAATTAAAAAGGATTTTGGAGAAGAATTTATATCATATTTTGACGGCATCTATATTTTCAGTGATCTTACTCTTGATGATTACACTATATTGTTTGATAAGAAATTTCAACAAATACGAGAAATGTCTCTAAAAAGAGGAATAGAATTAAATATATCAAAGGATGTTATTGGGAATCTGGCAAAACTTTATATTAATGAGTCAAAGGTAATTCCCAATCAAATGGGTAGGTTCATTGAACAAAAAGTATTGATACCTCTTGTAAAGGAAATGAAGGAAGACCCCGAAAAGAAAACATTCAAGATCTTCCTTCGTAATAATCAGATCAAGATCAGCTGATAATATACTTGCGCATTCTTTTGATTCTGCGCCTTCTTCGCCTTTCAGCTTTTGCAACTTTTTTTCGAATTGCTATTGAAGGTTTATCATAATATCTCTTCTTTTTCAAAACAGATAATATCCCTTCTTTTGCAACCTTCTTCTTTAAAATTCTTAAAGCTTTGTCGACATTTGTGCCGTTTACGAATACTCGTACCATGTATATCACCACCTTTTTAATGTAAATATGTATTATATCAAATATTTTTTAAAAGTCAAATGATTTTGGAAGCAAAGTTCTATGGTAAAAAAAGGAAAACTATATTAAGTTATTATTACTAAGCAAAAAAAAGAACTGAATATGAAATACATAGTACCGGATACTATATGCTTTGTACTGGAATGCAAAACATTCAATTTTGAATTATTTCACTGTTATGATATAATATTGTATGAGTTATTATTTCCAGGATATTATTTTGGACTTACAAGGATTTTGGAAGGATGAAGGATGCAAGATATTCTTTCCATATGATGCAAATATGGGAGCAGGAACATTTCATCCTCAGACATTTTTCAACTCGTTAAGGAACGAGCCTATTTCTTCTGCTTATGTTCAGCCATGCAGAAGACCCAAGGACGGACGCTATGGAAAGAACCCCAATCGGTGGCAAAAATATTATCAATTCCAAGTCATCATCTCACCTTCTCCTGAAAATATCCAAGCGGTATATTTGAAAAGTTTAGAACATATCGGGATTGATATTGGGGCAAATGATATAAAGTTTGTTGAAGATGATTGGGAATCACCCACTTTAGGTGCTTGGGGAGCTGGCTGGGAAGTATGGCTCAATGGGCTTGAAATAACCCAATTCACTTATTTTCAACAGGTAGGCGGCATACAATTAAAAACAACACCATGTGAATTGACATATGGCTTGGAAAGAATAGCAATGTATATTCAGAATAAACAGTCCATATCCAATATTGAATGGGCTAAGGATCTGGAATATAAAGATGTACACTTGAAAGAAGAAATAGACGGGTCATTTTATAGCTTTGAACATTCAGACCCAAAAATATTGTTTAATATTCTCATACAATACGAAAATGAAGCCCATCGATTATTGGGACTTAATAATATTTTCGGGGCTTATGACCATCTTTTAAAATGCTCTCATACATTTAATTTATTGGATGCCAGAGGGGCGATCTCAGTATCTCAGCGAGCAAATTATATAAAAAGAATTAGAAAGATCGCTTCCTCATTAGCAGAAAAGTATTTGGAATATTCAAATGAAACTTAATGGAAAATTAGAGGATACGGGACTTTTAAATCTTTTAATGATAATAAAAATGCAATTAAAAACAGGATTTCTTGAATTGGCAAGAGGAAATGAAGATAATGCTATTCTCTATTTTGAAGATGGTGAAATAGTTAATGCTACTTATGGTACGGTTGAAGGAGTCGAAGCCGTTTATATTTTAATCAATTGGAATACGGGGAGCTATCAATTTACGGATCACTTGATACCGTCAAAATTAAAGATAACCTCGGGTTCTAAAGGAGTATATAAGGAGGGAATGAGAAGATATTTTGTATTTTCCATTCTCAATAAGATAAATATTAAGCCAGGGGGGAAAAATGAAGGATCTGATCTTAATAATTAATCCCGGTTCTACCAGTACAAAGGTTGCAATTTATTCAATGAAAGAAGAAAAATGCATGGTAGAAAATGAAATAAATCATGGGAAAAAAGAGCTCTCGCAATTCCCAAAATTAATGGACCAAAGATCTTTTAGAAAAAAACATATTTTGAATTTCGTTAAAAATAATAATATAGAACTCA
The DNA here is from genome assembly GCA_021162505.1 of bacterium. Taxonomy (GTDB): domain Bacteria; phylum AUK180; class AUK180; order AUK180; family AUK180; genus AUK180. The sequence goes on along the minus strand of JAGGYO010000338.1, from coordinate 10,503 downwards.
ATGATTTTTCCTGTGTTATAGGCAGAGGCGGATTACTTCATCCCATTGAAGGTGGGATCTATGAAGTGAACGATAAACTATTAGAAGATCTTACCGAAGAAAAATACGGTTCACATGCCAGTAACTTAGGTGCAATATTAGCGTATGAGATTGCTTCTCCCTTGGGAAAAAGAAGTTTTATCGCTGAGCCCGTTACGGTTGATGAGTTCGAACCGCTTGCCTATGTAACCGGGTTTAAGGGACTTGTAAGGAAATGCAGGGCACATGTTCTTAATATGCGGCAAGTCGCAAGACGGCTTTCTGATAAACTGGGGCTGGATTTATCTAAAAGTAGATTCATCGGGGTTCATCTGGGTGGAGGTATAACCATTGCGGCAATGAAAGACGGGAAATTCATAGATGTTAATAATGCTCTATTGGGTGAAGGTCCATTTTCGCCTGAAAGAACAGGAACCTTACCCGTGGAAGATGTTATTAATATGTCCTATTCCGGTAAATATACAAAGAATGAATTAAAAAAACTCCTAACAAAAAAGGGAGGACTATATTCATATTTGGGAACAACGAATTTTTTAGAGATACTCAAAAGAATTGAAGATGGAGATGAGGAAGCAAAATTTTATGTGGAGGCCTTTGCATATAGGATAGCAAAAACCATTGGGGAAATGGCAACAGTTCTATATGGGAAAATTGACGGCATTTTTGTTACGGGAGGAATAGCACGATCTGCATACTTAATGGACCTAATAAAAGAAAGGGTAAATTTTATTGGCAAGATATTCATTTTTCCAGGTCAATTTGAAATGTTTGCCTTGGGAAGAAATGCCCATTTTGCAATGGCAGGGAAGAAAAAGGTGAAATATTATGAGTGATACTGTCTTTTTGAATGGTAAAAATATTTACTTGAGACCTCCCGAACTTAATGATGCTTCAATATTCGGAAAATGGTTCAATGATCCGGAAATAAGAAAGTATATTTCCAATAGATTCCCCTATTCTCTTTTTATAGAAGAGGAACTCATAAAAAATATCAATAGTGAAAAGAATGTATTTTTGGTTATATGTGAAAAGAAAAGCAAAAAAGCCATTGGGAATATGAGCATTAATATAAATTGGGTCAATAGAAGAGCAATGCTGGGTATTATTATTGGTGAGATTGAATTTCAAAACAAGGGTTACGGTAAGGAAGCAATGGTATTGATGCTGGATTATGCTTTTTCTGAATTAAATCTTCATAAGATCGTTCTTGAGGTATATGACTTTAATAAAAAAGCTCTATCCCTCTATAAAAAATTAGGATTTAAAAGGGAAGGTCATTTTAAGAAACATTCTTTTAAGGAAGGGAAATATATGGACCTTACATATATGGGTCTGTTGGAAAAAGAATGGCAAAAATATTCAGAATAGGCTATTTTTTTTTAATCCTGATCCTTTTTTGGGGATCATGCCGACAACCGGTGAAAAGAGACGGCATTATTACGACCATTTACCCGAATTATCTTATCTTGAGATCACTTGTTCCTCAGAATATTCCCTTGGATTATATTGTAAAACCCGGTATGGATCCGCATCATTTCAGCATGAATATGGATATGGCAAAAAAACTATCCCAAAGTAAATTGATAATTTTAAACGGTTTCGGTCTTGATAACTTTCTAAGCAGAAAATATAAAGATCATAATATTTTTTATATGTCTGAATTCGCAGAGCCGCTATATTCAAATATGCTCAAAGGAAACAACCCGCACCTTTGGCTTTCACCAAATGAAATTTTAAAGATATTGCCTTATTTAATTAAAGTTCTTGAGACATCATTTCCTGAAGATAAAAGCACAATTGAGGAGAATTCGAGAATCTTTAAAAAACAATTGGAAGATATGATCAAAAAAATTGAATTGGATCTAAATCCCTATAAAAATATTACTATTGCCACTTATCATCCTGCATGGGGTTATTTTGCCAGAGATATGGGATTAAAGGAGATGATATTCGTTAAACGCACCCCGCATGAAGAACTGTCCGCAAAGGAAATGGTAATCATAATTAAAAAATTAGTTGAAGAGAATGTACATATTCTATTGAGCGAGGCGAGCATTCAGGATAATATTATAAAAAACCTGCAAAAGGATGTGAAGGAACTAAAAGTCGTAATTGTGGATCCAATAGGATTCGCGATCAATGCCGGATCCTATGAAGAATTAATATTAAAAAATGAGAGATCAATAATAAATGGACTTAAATAATTCTTTAATAGAAATAAATGATCTTAATTTTACTTATGACAGAGTGCCTGTATTAAAAAATGTGAACCTCACGATCAAAGCCGGAGATTTTATCGGAATTATTGGTCCCAACGGTAGTGGTAAAACAACTTTTTTAAAATTACTTTTAGGATTATATAAGCCTACAAAAGGTGAGATCATTTTTAAAAAAAAGGTTAAAATGTCCTATGTGCCTCAGATAAAGAACTTTAATTCCATAATGAATATATCCGTCTATAATGTTATTACATTACCTCTAAGCGGAAGTTCCATTTTTTCAAAGTACCATAAAGATAAATATTTTGATAATATTGTTAAAGTTACAAGAATAAAAAACTTTTTAAAGATACCCTTCATAGAACTTTCGGGCGGCCAACAGCAAAGGGTCCTTATAGCGAGAAGTTTGTTGCAAAGGCCTGACATTGTCCTTTTGGATGAACCCAATACAGGAATTGATGCATTTACCACTAATTCATTTTATAATATATTAAAGGAAATTTATAAGGTCTATAAATTTACCATCATTATGGTCTCTCATGATTTGAACATTATTCCCACCATCTGTGAATCGGTCTTTTGTGTTTTCAATGGCGAGATCAATGTTCATTCCGAACCAAAAAAGGTTTTCGAATGTCCGGTTTTTGATGAAATGCTGGGTAGTAATCTTGAGCTTCTTATCCACGGACATTCCATTCCACACAGGGTGGTGCCAAAGCACAAACACGAGAAGAACAATGGAAATACTTAAATACAGCTTTTTTATAAATGCACTTATTAGCGGAATATTGGTGGGAATATTAGGAACGATCTTTTCATTTTTCATTATTACAAAAAAGATCTCTTTTTTCCCGGTGGGCATTGCTCATTCTGCTTTCGGCGGTATTGCGCTCGGCATTTTTCTTGGACTGTCACCCGAACTCTTTGGAATGATATTCTCTGTCCTTATGGGGCTTGTCTTAACATATCTCTATTTTAAAAATCGGGCTGATATAAATACCCTTGTAGGGATATTATTTCCTTTTTCCATGGCGATCGGCATCTTTTTGATCAGTTTGAACAAACGAATATCGGTTGATGTTTTTTCATTTCTTTTCGGAAATATTCTTTCCATTACAACTTCTGATGTTTTATTATACGGATTATTCTTTATTATTGAAATATTGTTCTTCATCTTCTTTTTCAAAAGATTAATATATATTGATTTTGATATGACCGACGCGCAAATAAATAATGTGAATATTAAATTATACGAATACTTTTTTAACGGTTTCTTGGCGTTGACCATCATGATCTCATTAAAATTATTGGGGATCATTTTGGTTTCGTCACTTTTTATTATTCCCGGTGCCATAATCGTAAATTTAAAAGCAAATTATAAAAAAGGGATATTTTATATCATCCTTTTGAGCGTTAGTGTAATAATAGGCAGTTTATTCATATCCTATAATTTCAAGATACCACCAGGACCCACAATAATCATCCTTTATTCGATAATATATTTTGTCTTTTATTTATCAAAAAAATCGAATGTACATTAGGATCGTTTAACCCGAAACCATTTCTCGTTACTTTTATCTAATGATTATACTGGTCCTTGTAAAATATAACCTTTTTTAAATTTTTGTTACCGTAGTTGTTTCTTCATTGGTACTCGGAATAATCGTATTGGAATTTCCGGAATTGATATTTACCGTTCCTTCCTGTTTATTATGTGCTTTTGAAGTTTCCATAAGTCCCGTATCTGTATCAATATTATATTCCATTTCCATTGTCCCGTCAAAAGATATTATATATGTGGTTTTATCTCCTTTTTGGCTGAGGTCTTTTGACATACTTGATTTACCGTCGGCAACGATCTTCATTTTATTTTTTTTGAATTTAGCTACTTTATAACTCATCGTATATGTCATCCCTTCTTCTTTACTTTCTTCTTTCCATTTATCCTTTGCCCCAATGGGTTTGTCCGGGTAAAAAAAGATATCGTGTAATCTTCCTGAGGTAGCAGCATTACCAAAGGTACCGAAAACAAATTGCATTAATTGCTTTTTACTCACATTACCGGGTAAACGCACGATGGAAAAGATCCTGCTTATTTTTGTATCGAGACCTGCAACAACATAATCTCCTTTTTTATCAAGCTGGAAAATAAATTCCGCATTTAATAATCTTTTGAATATTTTCAATGAAGCTTCATCATTTTCAGCTCCTTTCTCAGAGTTAAAGGTGATCTCTTCCTTTCCCGTATTGACACTAAAAATTATCTTTTTAATTATTCCTTTTATTGTATAAACATTTGAGTCATTTACGGATTGGACTTGGAATTCATAGTTCACAAGGAAATCTGTTGAGGTTTCGGAATAATTCCCCATTTCATTCTGCGATGAGAAACTCTCGCTTATAATGGAATATGCGAAGGTATCATTTGGCTGTCCTTTGAAAGCCAAAAGGATCTTTTTCCCTTTACTGCTGTTTTGTAATGTTAAAACCAACATTAACAATAAGACAAATGAAAAATATTTTTTCATACTCATCTCCTTTTCTACAATATACCATATTTTCAATTAAAATCAACTATTCAGGAACAAAATTCTATATTTAGAACCGCTTTCCTTTATCTCTTTTAGAACATTCAAGATATTATTTATATCATCAAATTTAAAAAGTATTTCATAAAAATAAAAATCAGCGATCTTCTTTACCATAGCCGGCATAGGTCCGTAGGAATTAATATTATTATTATCCAAAACAATTTTTATCGTCCGGGCATTTTTTAATACCTTTTCCTCTTTTTTATCACGGAAAATTATTTTTGCAAGATCTTTATACGGAGGAAATTCCAATTTTTCTCTAACCCTCATTTCAAAATCATAAAATTTATTGAAATCCTTTGAAAGGGCGTATTTAATGATCTCATTGGAGGGATTATAGGTTTGGATGATCACATTCCCTTTATGTATTCCCCGACCCGCTCTGCCGGCGACTTGGGTCAAAAGTGAATATGCGCGCTCCGAGGTCCGGAAATTAGGGATAGAGAACAGTATCTCCGTTGAAATTACTCCAACCAATGTTACATTAGAAAAATCCAGCCCTTTGGCAATGATCTGGGTTCCCAAAAGAATATCAATCTCACCGGCTTTAAACTTACTGAATACCTCTTGTATCTTGAGAATGTCCCTTGAAACATCCTGGTCCAATCTTGCAATAACGAGTTCGGGAAAGGTTGATCGCAGCTTCTCTTCCACCTGCTCAATACCCATGCCACGCCATGTCAGGTGATAATTGCCGCATTGAGGACATTTACCGGGAATAGGATAGGTTTTTCCGCAATAATGGCAAACCAAACTATTTGTATCTTTGTGGTAGATCAATGGCACATCACAGCTATCACACTTAAAAATATACCCGCATTTATTGCAACGAACATTTCTTAAAAAACCCCGTCTATTATAAAAGAGCATGATCTGTTTTTTCTCTTTAGATGTTTTCAATATCTCATCGTGCAGGCGTTTTGAAAGAATATAGTCTCGTTCCTCCGACATATTGACTATTTCAATATTGGGCATTGTTGAACCCTTTATGGCTCTTTGCCCCAAATAAAAATATGTTATTTCTCCCTCCATTGCCTTATAATAGGTTTCAATAAGAGGGGTGGCGGATATGAAGACCAAGGAAGCATTATTTGACCTTGCTACTTCCCTTGCAATATAGATACCATTATAATAAGGTTCCTGCTGATCCTGATTATAGGAATCATCCTGAAATTCATCCATGACGATCAACCCTATATTATCATATGGCAAAAAAAATATGGAGCGGGGACCAATCAAAACATCAAAAGTGCCTTCTCTTATGGTCTTATTCACAGTTTTTCTTTCCACTTTTGTCAATTTACTGTGATAGACAATGACCCTGGAACCGAAATGTGATTTAAAAAGAGCTGTTATCTGTGGAGTTAATGAGATCTCCGGAACACCTACAAGGACCTTTTTCCCTTTTTTTACTGCTTCAATTGCATTTCTAAAATAGATCTCTGTTTTTCCGCTGCCGGTAACCCCGCTAATGAGAAATTCCCTATATTCTTCATTTGCTATGGAACTGTTTATTGCATTATAAGCTTTTTTTTGATCATTAGTAAGCGCTTCCACCTTTTTTTGTCTTAAAAAAGGATCAAGAAATGAGTCCATAATATTTTCAAAATATTTGAACTCCAAAACGCCCTCTTTTTCAAGAAGAGCAAGGTCTTTTTTAACTATCTTAAACTTTTTTCTTATAAATGTAAATGGACACCAATTTTCATATCTTTGTAAGAATTGAAGCAGTTTTTTTTCATCAGCCCCGAAATTCTCCATTTTTTTCTCATTTTTAATTTGAATATATAGTATTTTTGATGTTTTACTTTCTTGATAATCCTCTTTTATCTCCAATAACCCGGCTTTTACCATAGAATTCAACAGATTGGGTACACCCTTCCACTTAATAAATCTTTGAATACCCTTTTTCGTATATTGTTTATCCGACAAGAGATCCAATATCTTCCTTTTTATTTCTTTCAGCTCCTTGTCTTTTAGCGATTCTTTCCCTTTTTCTGTTACTATATAATATCTTTTTACATCCTTTGCATCGCTTGATCGCATAAAAAAATAGGAAGGTCCGGCAGAATTAAAAAATCTCTCATGAAGAGTTTTTCCCAATTTCAATTGATGAGGTATTAGCGGATCCTCTTTTAGAACAAAAAGAATATCTTTTATGGGGAAATCAACTTCTTTTTCCTCAATATCTACTATAATTCCTATTTTTTTCATTGGTCCAAAAGGGACCATGACAAAATTTCCGGGAACGGGTGATAATTTATCGGGAACTCGGTAGTCAAAAAATCTATAGGTGGGAATATTAATTGCTATCTTTGCTATTTTCAATGGTTATTCCTAACTTTTTTAATTTCTTAAAAAAATTTGATCGGTCAAGACCTAACTTTTCTGCGGTCTTTGATATATTTTGATCATACTTCTTTAATGCTTTTTTTATATAATACCTTTCAAATTCGATCTTTGCTTCATTAAAGGATAGTTCTGTATTCATTTCCTTCGTTGTATCATCAAGGGGTTGTATTATTTCCTCATTGATACGACCCTCTTGAGAAAAAATGACCATTTTTTCTGCGAAATTCTTTAATTCACGGATATTACCCTGCCATCCGTAATTTACCAAATGATCCATTAACCACTGTTCCAAAAAGATCTCCTTTTTCCCGTATTCCCTTGAAAGAACCTTAATAAAATATTTGAATATGGGAATAATATCATCCTTTCTCTGTCTGAGCGGTTTAATATTCGTTTCGATTACATTCAATCTATAGAAAAGATCTTCCCTGAAAGTCCCTTCCTTTACCATTGTTTTCAGATCTTTATTTGTTGCGGTTATAACCCTTACATCAATAGATATGACCTTTTCAGCGCCTAAACGCTCGATCTTCTTATCCTGTAATGTCCTTAATATCTTTGCCTGTGTTTTCAGGGACATATCCCCGATCTCATCAAGAAAGATGGTCCCTTCATTAGCAAGTTCGAATTTTCCTCTTTTCATTTTATAGGCATTGGTGAAAGCGCCTTTTTCATACCCGAAAAGCTCGGCTTCGATCAACTCTTCTGGAATTGCAGCAGAGTTTACTACAATAAACGGTTTGGCGTTCCTTGATGAGTGAAAATGGAGATTTCTTGCAAATAGCTCCTTTCCTACACCACTTTCACCCGTTATAAGAACGCTTCCCTTGGAATCCGCCAATGTCTTTATCAACTTTTTTAAATGGTGGGTATGTTTGGAATTTCCAATGAATTCAATATTATTTTCCGGTGACAAAAGTTTTTCTTTTTCCATTTTGTTCTTTTCAAGAGCGTGTTCGATGGCTAAAATAATTCTTTCAATGGAAGGCGGTTTTTCTATGAAATCGTATGCGCCCTTTTTTATTGCCGAAACGGCAAGGTCAATATTTCCGTAACCCGTAATAATGATAATTTCCGGTGGATACTCGTAATTATTTTTTATATAATCCAGAAAATCAATTCCCTGTCCGTCATATTCCAGGTTAACATCCAATAGAATAACAGAGATCATTTCATTGTGAAGAATATTCTTTGCTTTCTTGATATCGCCTGCCACAAAGGGCTGCCAGCCATTATCTTTGATAATATCCGCTAATAATTTTTGAATATTCTTCTCATCATCAACTACTAATATTTTCATAATGTATTATACAGGATTTCTTTCAAATAATCAAGACAGTGTCTGTTATCTCAACATATCTGCCTGTGCGTGTCCGCACGCAGACAGGTTGGACTTTTTAAAAGTAAGAATATTAGAAAGAACAAATTTATCAATATAATAATCTAATGGCTTTTTTTATCAAGCTAACGATGAATTTTTTACATTGATAGCACATATTGCTTTTGTTAATGGTATTGCTCCCCAAAAAATAGAAGATAAAGATATGTCTATTAATAAATCTTTTTAAAATAAATTAAAATTTAAGGCAGATATTTCGGCATTTTTACGGTAATGGAGTATTTTGCAATCCTAAAATGTTAGAAAACATAACAGATGGTTGACATAAAATCGAACATGTGCTATAATATAATGTAAAAATGAGGTGATAGTATGGATAAATTCTATATACAATTAGGGAGTAGAATAAAAGAAATGAGAGTGGCCAGAGATTTTTCACAGGAGGAATTTTCTGAAATACTGAAAATTAAGCGATCTACATTGAGTATGATAGAACAAGGCAGAAGGATGTTAAAAGCCGAGGAGTTAAAAAATATTGCTGAAATATTTAATGTTTCTACTGATATTTTACTTGATTTGAACAAAGAACCTATTGTCATATTGGAAAAGGACAATAAAAAAAAGATTCAAACAAAAAAACAAATCAGGATTAATGTTCCCCAGAAAAATATAGCAAAATTTAAAGAGATTTTTTTATATATTCTTAATAAAATTGCCGGCAAAGAAAACATTGGCGAAAGTGTTTTATATAAAATTCTTTATTTTATTGATTTCGATTTTTATGAAAAATACGAAGAACAGCTTATAGGAGTAACTTATATGAAGAATAAGTATGGTCCAACTCCAATTGAATTCGCGAAAGTTGTTAAAAAAATGATAGAAGATAAAGAAATTAATCAAATGGAAACAAAATATTTTAAATATCCACAAACAAAGTACTTTCCGTTGAGATCCCCTAATTTAAAAATATTAATGGCACATGAAATTAAATTAATTGATAGGGTTCTTTCACGGTTATCCGATATGAACGCTAAGCAAATTTCGAGCTATTCTCATAAGGATATTCCATGGCTTACAACAGATGATGGCGAGCAAATTGATTATGAGAAGGTTTTTTATAGAACTCCTGAATATTCCGTAAGAGATTATTCTCAAAGCGATGAAGCTTAATATAATACAATTAAATGAATTTAAGAAAGATTTTAAAAAATTAAAGAAGAGATTTAAAACATTGGACGAAGATCTTGATCTTTTTATTGATACCCAATTAAAAATGTTTCATATTCTCCATATTGATAATAATGCTATTGTCAGAATCTCTAATTTGGGAATTGTTAGTTCACAAATCTATAAAGTAAGAAAATTCGCATGCAAATCTCTTAAAGGAAAGGGAGCACGATCAGGAATTCGTATTATATATGCTTTTTATGAAGAGGAAAATAAAATAGAATTAATTGAAATTTATTTCAAACAAGATAAGGCAAATGAAGACAAAGAAAGAATAAAAAAATATTATAAGAAGTAAAAGAAACGGTTCCAGATTGGCCCAGTTACAGATGGACTCTCTAACAGGGTGAACGGCTTTAGATTTCAAACAGTTGATAATTAGAATGTCCTGCAGCTTTATTTTATTCAGGATTTACATACAAAAATAGAGCTCAATTGTAAAATTTAAAAAAATTACGCATACTTGCGTAACGCATTTTTGTATAATCATTATATATTGTTTTCTATCCAATACTTGAAAAATATATCTGAAAATTCAAATTCTTTATTAATTGACTCGATAACTCCTTTTTCGATAAGCCCTTTTACGCTTCTTTGTATTGAAGATACCGCAGGTAATTGATTCATTTCTCTATATTTATCAGAATATATTCCATCTGTTCCCTAAAATCAGGGACGGTGTAGTTTAAAGTTGCAAAACTAATAATTTTATTTTTGGAAAAATCTTAAAAAGTGG
>JAGGYO010000326.1 GCA_021162505.1 bacterium | reverse complement strand
GGCGATGAAAGAGAAACGGATAAAGAAGCTGTTCGTTATTTTTATATTGCCAAAGGCTCATCGGCTGAAGTATTGACGCAGGCAATAATTGCTTTTAAAATAGGATATCTTAAAAAGGAAACTTTTGGGGAGATGGAAAGGAAATGTGTAGAAATATCAAGTATGCTTTCAAAATTAATATCAGTTCGCTCCAAAACCTTTCGCCCTTAACCCTTAGCCTTTTATCCTCTTCTAATTTGCTACAACGGCGCTTCTGCCCGCTCTTCAAGCCAGGTGAATTGATGGAATCATTGTATCCCGTATTGGTGCAGAGTTCCTGCGTCAGAACCGAGAATTACTGGAGTAGTCTAATAAAACAAAAGGGGTATCGGCTATGCTAAATAATAAAACAATTTTAATTACTGGAGGGACAGGTTCTTTCGGTAAGAACTTTACTGAATATGTATTAAACAACTACAATCTAAAAAAAGTAATAATTTTCAGCAGAGATGAGTTTAAACAATTTAAAATGGCAGAGAAATTTCCTGATGGAAAATATCCTATAAGATATTTTTTAGGAGACATAAGAGACAAAGCAAGATTGTATAGAGCATTTGAAGGAGTTGATTATGTGGTTCATGCAGCAGCTTTAAAACAAGTACCTGCTTTAGAATATAATCCTTTCGAAGCTGTAAAAACTAATATATTAGGTGCACAAAATATTGTAGAAGCTGCTCTTGATAGAGGAGTGAAAAAAGTCATTGCACTTTCTACCGACAAAGCTGTAAATCCTGTTAATCTTTATGGTGCAACCAAGATGACAATGGAAAAAATAATTATTGCTGCTAATTCTTATGTGGGTTTTAAAGATATTCATTTTAGTTGTGTTAGATACGGAAATGTCGTTGGAAGCAGAGGAAGTGTAATACCGTTTTTTATGAAATTTTCACAAAAAGGAGTGAAAAAACTTCCCGTCACTGATGAGAGAATGACAAGATTTTGGATAACATTGGATGAAAGTGTTAAATTAGTAATAAATGCTCTAAAAAATGCAAAAGGAGGTGAAGTATTTGTTCCAAAAATACCAAGTATGAAAATAACAGACTTAGTAAAAGTATTTCAACCTGATGGTGAATATGAAATTGTGGGAATAAGACCAGGAGAAAAAATTCATGAAACTCTAATTCATGAAGATGAAGGAAAAAATGCGTATGATCTGGGACAATATTATGTGATAGTTAATGAAAATAAGTTAATTACTAATAATGACAACAATTATCAAAAACATGTACCACCTAATTTTATATATAGAAGTAATACTAATGAGAAGTGGCTAACTGTAGAAGAACTAAAAAAAATGGTAAAACAACTGGATATTGAATTATGATAAACTATGGAAAACAATGGATTGATGATGATGACATTAACGCTGTCGTTGAAACGCTTAAAAGTGATTTCTTAACTCAGGGTCCTAAAGTAAAAAAGTTTGAAGATGCAATTTGTGAATATACAGGCGCAAACTATTGTGTAGCAGTCTCCAGTGGAACTGCGGCGATTCATATTGCAGTTGCTTCTTTACAAATTGAAAAAAGTAGAGAAGGAATCACATCTCCTAATACTTTTATGGCAAGCTCTAATTGTATGATTTATAATGGAATAAAACCGGTATTTGCTGATATTGATAATGAGACATATTGTATCGATCCTGAGAGAATAAAGGGAAAAATAACAGAAAATACTCATCTGATAATTCCAGTACATTTTGCCGGACAGCCATGCGATATGGATAAGATTAAAAAAATCGCAAAGCAAAATGGATTATTCATAATTGAAGATGCAACTCATGCAATCGGTTCTAAATATGACGATGGCTCAAGAGTCGGTAATTGCAAATATTCTGATTTGACTATTTTCTCTTTTCACCCAGTTAAAACAATCACAAGTGGAGAAGGTGGTGCAATTACAACAAATAATAAAGAATTGTATAAAAGGCTTTTATTGTTGCGAAATCACGGAATTACTAAAAAGAATTCAGAATCGATTGGTCCCTGGCATCACGGAATGCAGATATTAGGATATAATTATAGACTGTCCGATCTTCATGCAAGTTTAGGAATCAGTCAACTTAAAAAACTTGATAAGTTTGTAAAAAGGAGAAGAGAGATTGTAGAAAAATATAATGAAGCTTTTAAAAATATTGACTGGATAACGACTCCTTATGAAAGACCCGAAGTTTATTCTGCTTTTCATCTTCATGTTTTGAAAATTGATTTTGATAAAATTGGTAAATCAAGAAAACAGGTTATGGAAGAATTGAGAGAGAGAAATATTGGTACTCAGGTTCACTATATTCCAGTTCATACACAACCTTATTATCAAAATAAATTTGGATATAAATGGGGTGACTACCCAATTTCAGAAAAATATTATCAAAAAGCATTAAGCATTCCTTTATATCCAAAAATGAGTGACGAAGATGTTAGATACGTTATTAGTATGATCATAAAGACATTTGAGGAGATAGTATGAAAGTAAAATTCGTTGCCGAGGTATCCAGCAACCACAATCAGGATATCAAGCGCTGTTTTGCCTTTATCGACAAAGCCGCCGAGATAGGCTGTGATGCGGTGAAATTTCAGCTTTT
>JAGGYO010000330.1 GCA_021162505.1 bacterium | reverse complement strand
GGCGTGTCCTCAACGGCCTGCAGGAAGGTCTGCCCAGTGACCTGGTCGCCCAGGACCTGCGGGAAGCCATACACTACATGGGCGAAATCACCGGCGAGATCACCACCGATGAGATTCTGGGGAATATCTTTAAGAATTTTTGTATAGGAAAATAACTGAGACTCAGATTTTACAAGCTTTTAGCGCAGTAAAACCTGCTGGTTGAAGTAACTTAGCGGAGCGATCTCACGAGGCCATAAGGCCGTGTAATCCCGATAGCATAGGAACACTGTAAACAAGTTGAATAGTTATATAATGTTTTTACTTTTTTACCATTCGACTTTTTTATCCTGCATAGCCTTAGCGAAGGAGGATTGACCCTTTACCATCTCCCATTGAATATCAGACTATATTTTTATAGGAAATACCAACCTTTAGGGATTGCATAGACCGAAAGTTTAAGATATTTTTGTTTTAGAAATTTGAGTGATAAAACACACTGATGAAACAGCGTATTACAATACAGAAAATTGCTTTGGTTTTTGTAGGAAGTATATTTTTACTTTCCTATGTAAACAAAGCTCTGTTTACTCATACTCACATCCTGCCTGACGGACGGATTATTGTCCATGCTCATCCTTATCTTAAAAAGAAAACACACGACAAGAATCTCCCGGAACATTCGCATCATCATACCGCCAATCAATATTATTTCTTAAATCATCATTATACTTTCTATTCCGGGTTTCATTTCCTTCGGATCAATATGCCGCATATATTCCGTGAATTGTTTTTCCAATTTTTCCGGATTACTGATATTTTCGGAGTAGTGATACAGGTTACAACACGTGCCTCACCGTTATTATAGTTACATACCTGATTTAAATCCCTGTTTATTCTATAGGCTTTATCCCGAATCATTGTTTATTGGTGTTTATACGGGATAACGATTATTCCTGTCCGGGTAAGACAGAAAATACAGGATATTTAACGTTTTTTACATTTTAATCAGAATAAGATTTAAATCTGCTCTAATCAGGCAGATCATCTTAAAATCAATGGAGAAAAAAAAATGAAAAATTTATTTATCATAACTGTTATACTATTAGTCAGCATACAAGTTAAATCTCAGGAAAAAACAGATGCAATGTTATTTGGGGACGTAAAATGCAAAGGAGAACATATACCTTACGTAAATATAGTGGTAAAAGGGACAACCATTGGAACTATTACAGATAGGACCGGTCATTACAAATTAGCTAATTTACCTTTGGGAAAAGTTACTATCGTTGCTCATGCAATAGGTTATAAAACACAAGAGAACGTAATTGAGATGGAAGCAGGCAAGGAGACTATTTTATATATTCATTTAGAAGAAGACCCTTTAAAATTAGAACAGGTAGTTGTTACCGGTACCAGAACCAAACACTATGTAAAGGATGTTCCGATCAGAACAGAAGTAATTACAGCCAAAGCCATAGAAACAAGAAATGCAACTAACCTCTATCAGGCGTTGCAGGGAACGCCAGGAGTAAGAGTAGAAAAACAATGTCAGTTTTGTAATTTTTCCATGGTAAGAATGGAAGGATTAGGCTCCGGACATACTCAGGTATTAATTAACGGTCAGCCGATATATTCAGGTCTGGCAGCAGTATATGGGTTACAACAAATAGGCACAGCAGATATTGACAGAATAGAAGTTGTTAAAGGAGCAGGGTCTGCTCTATACGGAAGTAGTGCGGTTGCCGGGGCTATAAATATTATTACAAAGGAACCATCTTATGTACCATCAACAAAATTAAATTTGCAATTTGGCAATTATAATACGAAAAATTATAATATTTCGTCATCAATCAGGAACGAAAAAGGAAATATAGGATTAAATATATTTGCCCAGAAACTTGCCGGCGATGCAATTGATGAAACATCTGCCGGGATAACACTTGATGAAGTTAATAAGAAAGACGGAATTTCTGACAGAGTTGCAACTAATCTTAATAATGCCGGATTTGGCTTATATCTTAATGATTTATTTTTTAAAAAGGATAAACTGATAATCAGAGGAAGATATATTTATGAAAACAGATATGGAGGAATAATGAAGGATGATTATTATAAGAATCCATTTACAGATATGACAGAACGTGTCATTACAGACAGATATGAATCAGAACTTTCGTATAATAAAAAATTCAGGAATAATTCCGCTTTAAATTTTTCATTAGCTTCTGCAAATCACAACAGAAATGCAACCAATGATACGTATTTAGGCGATTATATGGCAACACATAATGACAGCACCCCTGATGTAAGAAATATGAGACCTTATCTTGCCACTGAAAATTCTCTGACATCAACATTAACTTATAAAATTAATATAGGGAATCATCAGATACTTATCGGTACACAGAATTATTTTGACAAACTCAAGGAATCAGGATTATATGTTGTTATTGATACCTCAAGTAATTATTTCGGTACTGGTTATAAATCAATAAGTAATAAATCTGCAAGAGAATTTGGTTTTTTTGTACAGGATGAATGGTCATTAAATGAAAAATTAACAATAGTCCCTGGTATAAGATTTGATACACATAAATCCGAAGAAAAATATAAGGCAGACAGGCAGGTTTTTGCAACGTCGTTTTTCCCAAAAACAAAATTTAATGAAACGAGTATAAATCCCAGAATTGCAATAAAATATGAGATTTCCCCAAAAATTACTTTAAGAGCAAATACAGGAACCGGATTTCGTGCCCCTTATGGTTTTTCAGAAGATCTTCATTTATGTAGTGGTTCACCAAGAGTATGGAAATCGTCTGATTTAAAACCGGAAACATCTGTCAGTTATAATATATCTGCTGATTATTACGGAAGTAAAGTCAGATTAAGTGCAAATATTTTCAGAACAGATCTTAAAGATAAGATTGCCTTTACTGTTGCTAAACCTTATGTAAAAAATATCGGTTATGATTATCAATGGGAAAATGTTGATAATGCTGTTGTTCAGGGTGTTGAATTTTCTCTTATGACAAAATTTATCGAAACGCTGGAGATAAGTGCAAATTTTACTTATAATCATGGAGAATACAAGCACGCGCGTGAGGATTGGATAGGTACAGAATACGAAAAACAGAGTAAATATATTTCACGATTTCCGGTAACAACAGGAGATATTAGATTAGAATATGCTCCAAAAGACTGGAATTTTACAATAATGGGAGACTATCAGGGCAAAATGTATATTGATTACATAAATGAGAAAATTGATCCTGTTATTGGCGACCGGTCAAAAATTAAAGAAAGCAAACCTTATATGCTTTTTAATGCAAAGGTTTCAAAGAAAATCAAAAGCTTTAAATTATATGCAGGTATAGATAATATATTCAATTATATTCAGCCTGAAAAACATTTAGACGATGCAGCGTTTATGTATGCACCTGTATATGGTACTACATTCTATGGCGGAGTAACAATTGAAATTATACATTGACTTAAAAACGACCTGCCATGACAATCCAAAAAATACCCCTAAAGTTTTTCAATCATGTAGTGAGAAAAAGATACTTCTTTGGCAGCATTGATTAAACTCATTACAAATGCTTAATAAAAATACAGAAAAGGTTAGTTTATTCACTGCAATATCATTTGTAATCGCTAATATGATTGGCACAGGAGTATTTACATCAATCGGTTTTCAATTACTTGACATAAATGATGTATTTGCTGTTTTATTATTATGGGTAATTGGCGGAGTTATTGCTATTACCGGTGCTAACGTTTATGGTGAATTAGGATCAGTTATGCCAAGATCAGGAGGAGAATATCACTATTTGTCTGAAATATACCACCCGATTGTCGGATATTTATCAGGGTTTTTTCTATTGTTGTTGGTTTTGCCGCACCGGTTGCTCTCTCATCAATGGCTTTAGGTTCTTATACAAATGATGTATTTCCAGGTGTTAACCCCCTGCATTTAGCTACATTTGTTATTGTTATTGTTACTTTTATTCATTGTCTCGGGGTAACCACCGGTAGTATATTCCAAAATGTTTTCACTGTTTTTAAAGTAATATTAATTTATGTTTTTTGTTTTATACGGATTATTTTCTGTGGAATATCCTCAAAACCTTAAAGTTATACCATCAGAAAAATCATAGAGAGAAATAATGTCACCTGCTTTTGCCATTTCATTAATACATGTATATTATTCTTATTCCGGGTGGAATGCGTCTGCATATATTGTCAGTGAATTGAAAAAACCTATGCATACTTTACCAAAATCATTATTAATAGGCACGCTAAGCGTTACAATCTTATATTTATTTCTGAATTATGTCACACCTGTCCAAAATAAATAATTTTCAGCAAAAAAAGTGACTGGTTGAAACACCAGATAAATGGTATTTTTATTGTGTAAACAAAAAACCAACCAGCCATGCGAAATATAACACTTTTTAGTCAGATAATAAGGCTTATTCCAAGAGAAATATTCAATTCTTTAGTGAGAAAATACAAATCAGATCATTCGGTAAAAGGGATCAACTCATGGACTCACCTAATAGCTATGTTATTTTCTCAATTTGGCAACTGTCAGTCTTTAAGAGATATAAGCAACGGATTACGAAGTGCTACCGGGAATCTTAATCACATGGGTGTTTTACGTGCTCCGTCCAAATCAACAATTGGTTATATTAATGCTCATAGCGACTGGAGGTTATTCCGGGATTTGTACTTTAAGTTGCTTGAGCATTTCAATGTAAAAGTAAACCGGATCCGGCTAAAAAGGAAAATATTTATCGTGGATTCTACGATCATATCCTTGTGCATAAGCCTTTTTGACTGGGCATTGTATCGTCAGACCAAAGGGGCTATTAAAATACATACCATACTGGATTATGAAATGGGGTTACCCGTATTTGCTGATTTGACAGAAGGAAAGATAAGTGATATTGAAATAGCCCGTGAATTTGTCTTTCCACGAGGGAGTGTGGTACTCGCAGATCGGGCATATCTTGATTTTGAATGGTTAAATAATTTGGACAGCATGGGCGTATATTTTGTAATCCGGTTAAAAGATAATATCCTGTATCAGGTTATGGAATCTTATGATCTGGAGGATGAAGCAGAATATGTCCTCTCTGACGAAGACATAAAACTTCTTGGACAGCAAACCTCAAAAAAGTATAAAAAGAAAATACGATTAGTCTCGGTCAAAGATCCGGATACCGGTAAAATATATGCTTTTGCTACCAATAATTTTGTCTGGAAAGCAGAAACAGTTGGAATGCTATATAAGCAACGTTGGGATATTGAAACTTTTTTTAAGACCATTAATTAAACAGAACCTCCGTATAAAATCGTTCATTGGAATTTCTAAAAACGCCGTACTTATTCAGATCTGGACTGCCCTGATTACAATTTTGTTGCTAACTGTCCTAAAATCAAAGGCGAAATATAATTGGCACATGTCAAACCTGGTAGTATTTATCAGATTAAATCTGTACACAAAGATTGATCTGTTTCATTGGTTGGATAATCCATTTTGGCCTACAGGAAAATCTCCACCGGTTGATGCCCAATTAATGTTATTTTGAGAAGCAGGGGGATTGTTTTTAAAATTCTTTATCTTTATACCTGAACTAATTGAAAATCAGATAGGGTTTTTATTGTATAAATTTATTTTGGACAGCAGTGATAAAATAGATATAATACTACAGTATAAAATTGTAGGCAATAGCATATAGTGCTCAAATATATTTTCATTTTATTTAGTCCTTTTAAACTTATCCCAGAAAAGAGGAAATAATGTTTTTAACCATAACATAATGAAATAATAGGGAACCTGGAACTTAAAATGT
>JAGGYO010000309.1 GCA_021162505.1 bacterium | reverse complement strand
TGTATACTCATATGTAATTGGGGAACATCTTCCGTCTGAAAAAAGGCTGAAGCTTATTGAATTTATTAATGATAACATAAACAATAAGGTTATAGATAAAGTTGTAAATTATGTACTCTATCCACAAGATTATATGAGGGAAATGGAGCATAATAAAATGGTAGTTAAGAACCGCTATAACCTAGATGTAATGGTAAAAAACATTAAATATATATTATATAAATTATTTCTTCAACTTTGTGATAATACGGATAATATGAAATTAGCAATCTGGGCTTTTCAACAGAATGATCAGATCACAGAGACGGGAAGTAAAAACCTCAAATATATACTAAATACAAGTAATCGACAGTATCTCCCCGGTTATGGAAAAATGAGATTTCTGATATTTCTCAAATCATTAATAGACCCAAGTTATTTTAGAGTTGAAGAACAGCGTTTCAGGGGGCTGGCAATGGAATTTGCAAGTAATCTTGTAAAGTACAATCCTGATCCTACCCCACTTTCTTTGAAAAAAGTGCATAATTTTTACAATGCAGTAGATAATTTATTTTTATACAGAAATGGTGATGTTCATATAAGGATTGATTATTCTTTTGATTACAGACATAGAAATAAAAATCATTATCCATACAGGGATCTAACATTTCAAGAACTTACCGGTGTTATTACTATTCTTTTCAATAAAATTGCATCTCCGCCGCCGTGTTTGGATTTTAATAAAGAAATTGGAGTATTGTCTGAATTTGATCATGCAATATTCCAACTCACGAATAGTTTCGAGCTTATTATAGATCATAAAAAAAGATTAAAAAAAAGACTTGCGGAGAATGTTCCTATAGCATTATTTCCTGGCAATTACATAAATTATGAAATGGAATTTTTTGTCCTTCAGCCCTTGCGTAAGCGTCTTGGCTTAAAAATAGACGAAGAACTTACAACAAACCACCTTGATGCTGCTAAAAACATTGCACCGATCTATATCATCAAACATAGTGTTCCAATAGGATTATCAGTTACTGCGGATGCATTAAAGAGCTATATTTCAGCATCTACAAAATCAGAGATCAAACTTCTATTTGAGTATGGATTGTGTAAAATAATTAAAAGTAATCAGGTAACAGTAGGTGTGCATTTTGAACAACTTGGGAAAAAGGCATTACAAGTGCTTAAAAATGTAAAAGAAAGAAATGGATTTATTATTGCAAGTGGAGATCATTCTGCAATGATGACGGATATTGTTGATCTTGAAACATTTCATATTGGAAAAGTTACAAAAATATTAGCATCAAAAATAATGGGAATCCCCATTGAAAGTGCTTATTTGCAATGGGTTCCCGCAGGACTAAGAGCTTGTCTTGCCTACCCAACTCCTACACAAACCTGTAAAGATTTCAGCGATGCATTGAAAAGTGTTGTCTTCAAAAAACTTGCAAAAAAATATGGTGAAAAAAAACTGCTTGAAATTCTTAAACAGGATGCGGAAACAAACGGTTCACCTATAATGAAGGTATTGAAATCTCTTATTTCCGAGAAAAGCAAGAAAGAAAATATTTTAACATCAAATATAATGGGAGTTTATAGTGATGGATTACCTTGGGCAGGCGTTATAGCGAAGGTTCCAATAGAAGATAAAAAGCAAAAATGGAAATTTCGTATTATGGTCGGAGGAAAAAATGAAACTATGACCGTTTTAAGGTTTTGTGATATTTTTCATAAAAGAACAGGAAAAGCCCCAAAAATTGCATGGAATGGGGGTTATATATTAAATGCTGAGCTTATTGGCAAACTTGGTATTCCGGAAGCATATATTGGCTCATCCCTTGGACTGGTCATTTCAAGAAAGAAGGTTTTATCACCTCCATTATTTAACAAACCCGCTCTCGGTATTTTTTCTGACGGTACTTTGAAAATGAAGCGGGTAAATTGTTCTCAGGGTATCACTATAGTTACTTCAAACAAGGAGGTCATTCTTACAAAGGATAATTATAATTATTCCAATCCATTGGAAGGAAAACCTTATTTTTATGATCTTATGTACCCTAATGAATATATTAAAGGGGACGGAAGAGTCATATATCGTTTATCAGGTAATATTATCAAAGAGATAATTCATACTAAAAAAGGAGAGGATGTCAAGATTTTGCCGGTGGGATTAACTTTTTCATTTCCAAACAATTTATGTCCAAAGGGGTGGGATAAAATAGAAAAGGAGGTTGTTTTCAAACTTCATTTCTGGAAAGATGTTGAATATGCACTTGAAGCAGGTCCCATGCTTGTAAATGAAGGCAAGGTATGTATAAATATGGAACTAGAAGGTTGGAAAACAGAAAATTCTATTAGAACACAAGCGGCTAGACTTGATTTTATGGATATGCGTGGTCCTAAGATCGCCGTCGGATTTGATGCAAAAGGAAATCTTACGATCCTGACAGTAAATGGTAGAATACGCGAATCTGTTGGTGCTACACATAATGATATGGCGGAAATTCTTTTATCAAGAGGAATAATTACTGCTATGGGGTTTGATCCCGGAGGAAGCAGCACGCTTGTAGTAAACAATAAGACATTGAATATTTCACCATATAATCATGAATACGAGAAAAATATATATACTTTCCCACCCGAGCCAAGGGCAGTTGCAAATGTAATAATTGGCTGGCAATAAAATAAATGGGTTTGAGCGACTTTTTTCCCACTCACATTCATACAATATTTGAGATTAAATGGAAAAAACAGAAAATTTATAATAATATTTTGGGAAAATAGTAAAAAATGTTATATTTCCATATATGAGAATTATAAAAAGGAAATTCAAAGAGCCATATAGTGTAAAGGGGGTAAAATGAGAAAAACAAAAAATCGGATGGTGATGTTATTTATATTATCCTTGGTTTTTGGCTGTAAGGACCAATATAAAGACATAGATGTATCAATGTATCAATATCGCGATACAAAACAATTAATAAGATTTGTCTACAATGCTTCTATCAAATTAAAAAAAGATGGTATGAAAGGCATTGATTATTTTAGAGCTCACCGTGAACTGTTCAATAGCAAGGGACATTACCTTTATATTTATGATATGAAGGGTGTAAATATTTTCCATGCAGGAATAAAGGGCATAGAGGGTAAAGATATGTGGTCTATTACAGATAAGAACGGAAAAAAGATTACGCAGTTGATGTTAGCCGCTTTAAAGGATAAAAATAATCCTCATGGGTGGGTACACTATTCATGGTGGTCACCGGGAAAATTCTATGTAGTTCCAAAGTCATCTTGCAATTTTAAGGTAAAAACTCCTCAAGGCAAGGTATTTTTTGTTGGTGGTGGTATAAATTATCCTCAGGAAGAAAAAGAATTTACTAGAATTGTTGTTGATGATGCTGCTAATTTAATTAAAGAAAAGGGAGAAGAAGCTTTTACGGAAATATCAAGTTCTAGTTCACAATATAATTTTCGTGATGTCCATGTATTCGCATTCAGTCCCAAGGGGAAAATACATATATCTCCAGTTTTAGGAGATTCGGGTTATAATTTTAATCTTTTGGAATGTGTTGATGAGGTTGGGCATAAACCCTTTATACAGGCTACAAAGCAGCTTAAGCATAGGAATAGTGTCTGGGTGGCATTTATGGCAAAGAACAGATACCGAAGAGAGCTTGTGAAAAAAGTTTTATATATCCATAAATCTCTTTATAATGAGCAAGAAATATATGTGTGTGCGGTAACAGATCTTCCACGCCCTCCATATTGAGATAGGAGTATGCTGTGAAAAATAATAAAAGTTATGAATATACGGTCAATCAAGTTCCGCCAATAGGGCATTTATTTGTACTATCTTTTCAACATGTTCTTTTAATGGTCATGTCCCTTGGACTTCCCATTTTATTTGCCAGTCAAATGAACGGAAGTATTGCATTCACCAATTCTTTGATTGCTTTCTCAATGCTTGCCGCGGGAATCGGCTCCATTATTCAATCAGTAGGGTTACCATTCATTGGCTCGGGATATCTCTGTCCGAATCTATGCGGACCATCTTATTTCAGCCTTTCTTTATCAGCTGCCTGGATCGGTGGTCTCCCATTAATGCGAGGTATGATAATCCTTGCAGGATTAGTTGAAATGGCATTAGCTCCCATAATTGAAAAATTGAAAAAGATATTTCCTAAATTTATTGTGGGACTTGTGGTAACAATGGTAGGTATAAGTGTTATTAAATCTTCTGTTTCTTCTTTCTTCGGGCTCACATTCCATGGTGATGCAATTAGAAATCTTGATATTGTGATCGGGACCATTTCCCTATTGATCATGGTAATTGCAAATTTATGGGGAAAAGGATTGATCAAAATGTACTGTTTATTATTGGGAATGTTAGGTGGCTGGATCATCGCTATAATATTGATACCGGAATATTGGTATAATATTACTGCAGTAGTGAATGTTCCTTTATTTGCTCTTCCGAAAATTACACCTGAATTTAAAAAAATAACATTTGATTTTAGGTTGATAATACCATTTGCCGTGATTGCCATCAGCGGATCGTTGAAATCCTTCGGTAATTTATTAGCGGCACAGAAAATATCAGAACCGAATTTAAAAAAACCTAATTTTTCTCCAATTAGAAAAGGATTATTATCTGACGGTTTTTCCACAGTATTGTCAGGTCTTTTTGGTGGAATGGCTGTGGATACATCATCAAGCAATATCGGTTTAGCCGGTGCTACAAAGGTCGTAAGTAGATGGATCAGCGTGGGGGCAGGGGTTATTTTTGTTGTTTTCGCTTTCTGTCCAAAGATCATATCTGTTCTGTCGGTAATGCCTCGTCCTGTTTTAGGCGCATCAATTATTTTTTCAGGCTGTTTTATGATAATCACGGGTTTATTGGAAATGTTCAGCGAAAAATGGAATCAACATAAGACCTTTGTGGTGGGAATTTCTTTATTTTTCGGTCTGAGTACCGGATTTTTACCGGGCTTGTATTCCCGCGCACCGGAATTTATTAAAACTTTCTTTACCGATCCGTTGCCAACAACAACGATTTTAGCAGTTGTTTTAAATCTCATTTTCAATACGGATAAACTATTTAAAATAAAGGGAAAGGTGGTATAAAGATAGAATTCTTATTTGTATATTGTAATTATACACTATCACTATTGAAAAATTATTATTTTTATGATATAAAAATATTATGGAGCTAAAACATATATTAAAATTGTATCTAAAATTATTTTTTGCATTTTCGTTAATCTTTCTTATATT
>JAGGYO010000337.1 GCA_021162505.1 bacterium | reverse complement strand
ACTAAAAACAAAAGGAGATCAAACAAGATTGATTCTTGTTAATGACAATTTCTTAGAGGATTTAAAAAAATACATTAAATATAATGGAATCTTAGATAACGAAAAATGTTTTTTCCGTGATAAAAAAAATAATAGAAGTTCATATAACACACTTAGATATTACCTGAAAAAATACAAATATGAAGAACTGAGAAAAACCCATAATTACAGGAGAGCGCTGATAAATAAAATATTGGATGTGACTGATGGAAATTTATTTACTGCACAGGCAGTAATAGGGCATAGAAGTATCAATACAACAAGACGTTATGTTTCTGATTATCAAGTTGAAAAAGAACGAGAGAAGGGATTTAAAAAACTATGGGCGAGTATGAATGAAAGTCAATGAATTAGCATTTGAGGATTGGAAGAAAGAATATGAAAAGATTATTCTTAGCCAAAAATATGCGAAAGCATCAACACTAATTGGTCAATTTTTCGCATCTCCAACAATGGATAATTTAAAACTCGCATTTGGCGCTATACAGGATTATATAACAGCTATTCCGCTTCCTATGGAAACAAATGATATGACACGAAAAACATTCATAAATCGGCTCGATGAGATTGGAATAATTATCTTCGGAAGTGATGGGAAGGTTGTTGATGAGATTTGCAAAAAATATAACATAATACGTTCCAAGGCGAGAGTTGGAATGAATATCGCCACAACAATCCAAAATCTTCCTGATCTTGGAAGGATATTAAGAAACATATTGATTGACGCAGGAGAATACACCACATCCAAAGGACTTAGAGTAACATTATTCCAAAAAAGAAATATCGGTATAAAAAGGATATTAGAGGAAGAAGGATTTGAGGATTTGGGTGAAGAATGATGGGCAGACTTACATTGTCCTTTAAATCATTTGCTAATTTGATTTATAAGAGACAAATAGAAAAGGATGCCGATACTTTTATAATAATATATGGGTTGCCGAGATCAGGAAAAACAACTCTCGGATTCGATATTTTAGATCCTTATATAAAACTAATGCGAGAAAAGTCCAAAACAGATAAAACCCTATGGAAACCTGAGAGATACTGGTCTGAACATTTTAAAAAATATTTTGCATCTGATTCTGAAGACATGAATAAAAAAATAAAGAATAATCCAAATGGAAGTTACACTTTTATTGATGAAGGAATTGATGTATTATCCTGGATGGAAATGATGTCAAGAGAGCAAAAAAATCTTGTCGAATTGATACAAAAAACTGGGAAAAAACACATGCTTACAATTCTCGTCACTCCAAATATGGGATTATTGACAAAATCGATATTAACAAGAGCGCATTATCTTTTTATAATCATGGATGAGCCAACAAATGAAGGAAATTATGCTTTTATGCTAAAAAACTACACGAATCCATTTTTAGCCGAAACCCAGCCGTTTGGTTTGTCAAGAATGTTCAAGGACTTCAAAAAAATACCGAATTTAACCGAAAACAAATACAGGCTTTATAAATATATGAGAGACAGGTCGAGATTGGTCGGAGTCAAGAGATTCCATCGTTTTAATCAAAAAATATACAAACTTTATGATAAAATGGTTAAAGAACCGTCAATAATGAGAGGATCTAAAACAAAAAGAATGATACCTTACGCAAAATATCATAAACTTGATTACACATTCAAAACAATTCTATATAATCTTTACATTAGAGACGGTAAAAGTGTTGCACAAATACACAGACTGCTCACAGACAAATTCGGATCTAATTTAATATCGAAAACTACAATACAGACTTACATAAATAAAATATCAAGCCTTGAAATAAAACCTGACTTATCCGAAGACCGAATTATAGAAATTAAAGAACCTAAAAAAATAGAAGCCAATGAAGACGTAGAAATATAAAAATAAGCCCTCATTGACCTTTAAGCGATTCTATCCCTTCTTTTACCAAGAACATCAAGGACATAAAAGCAAATAAAAACGCAGTTCCTGATAAAAGATAATTAGCCGAGCTTCCGATTACTTCTCCTGATGCATTTGTCACGAAAGGTATTGTCATTCCATAGACGATGCTTGTTGCAAATAAAATCGTTGAAATAAAATACCACGCAACGCCTTCTCTTTTATACCCCAAATACATCGCACCAAATCCTATGAGCATAATAAATATATATGCTCCGACATACTCGAACCCCATTGTTACACCCCCTAATTTGTCAATCATAACCATAAAAAAACTTGCAGTATCGCAATGGTCTCCGAAAGTGCAATCGGTACTGAGCGATACAGTTGTTTGATCTGAAATAAACTGCACTTTTATTTTATCTCCGGCATACAAAAATGCAGTGGCAGTTCCGACACATATTCTGTCTGCATCCTTTTTATCCAAATCAATTTCGTATAATGATCCGTGTATTTCTTCTCCGTTTCTGACAACCCTATAAACAACATTTGAATTTGGGCTAGCGCTCGAATCCTTAAAATCAAGCACATATTCCATATAATAAACCCCTGTCTTTTGAACTGTGAAAGTATCATTCGTTGAATCGTTGTAGCTATGCAATATATTAACACCAGCGCCACATTCTCCGACATCAAAGGTTAAATTATACCAAACCCCAGGTGTTGTTACATTCATTGTTTTGTTCATATGCCTGAATATATAAGCCACGTCGTCAGATGTTGCCGTTGCACCTGCTGAAATAATAATACTAAAAAATATAAATATGATTAAAAATTTAAGCTTCATGTTCTTGCCTCTTGTTTATTTTTTTGTTTGCTTTGTTTTTATAACTATTCTCCTCAAAACGCCTGTATGCACCGCAGAATTTTGATGCCTGAAAGTCGTCCTTGCACGTCTCGTTAATATATCTAAATGGGCATGTATCCCAATATTTACATCTCATAAACTCTCCTCTCTGACTATGTGACCGCAGTCCATGCATTCCCAGCGCCTGTTCCAGTGTTCAAATCCATGCACTCTTATATTTGTTGAACCGCATTTTATGCACTTCTTTCCATTGAAGAACAATGTTCCTTCCTTCCAGTCATGTATTACGGCATAAGGCAACATTACAAACCATGTGTATATCGTCAATACTATCAGCCCTAAGAGTCCCATTACTATATCGATAAACGTTGGTTCTTTTTTATTCATTTAATCACCATAATATTTCCAATGACATAACCCTGCCTTTTTTATTTTTGTCGGCAATGATTATCACATTTGGTTCTATTTTATAATCTTTAGATGACACTACTCTTCCTTTCATGAGTTCTATAATTATGCCTGTATCGTCTATTGTTACTTTTGGGTATTTCATTTAATTACCTTTTGTAGCCTCTTTTATTGCATTTCTCAAACTTGGATAATATACTTTTTTGTCTGATTTTTTTTCTATATTTTCTATTTTTTTCTCTAATCTTTTGAGAGCATTTCCCTGTATTATTGTCACAACAATTATCTCTATAAAAAGAATAGTTGTTATGATTTGTGTTTCTAAACCCATTACCATTTAATCGCCTCTTATGTAAATATCACTCCAATAATTATGTCTGTTATTTGGTCTAAATCAACGTTTTCCGTATATTCCGTATTATCGCCTTGTGTGGTTACGTAGCCCCATTCCTCGTAACAACCTTTTATCCTATGAATCACGAATTTATCGTTTCGTTTGTATCTTATAATCATTCCATCTTTCAGTTCTTGACCGTCATATTCGATACCAATCATTGAATTGCCTGAAAATATTGTCGGTTGCATTGAATACCCAAATAGTTTTCCTATATCTCTGACATCTCTTATGATTATTGCATTATCTGTCGCATAGTATTCTATCTCGTTGTGGGGCGCTTGAATGTTGTTATTTCTATACTCGCATTTTAGAGTATCGTTGCAAATACAATCCACCGACTGTGTATAACAGGTGCAATCCGGACATTCTTCTTGTGAAGCAACCGCATAACTCCACCAATCAAGCGCCGTCATCATGATTACAAACACAAGAAGCACTAAACATAACATCAAAAGTGCTCTGTTTATTTTGTATTGATCCATATCAACACCATTTTCGAGCAATTAAAAGCCCAATTACTATGCCTATAAAAACAAAAATAAAAATGCTTACAAGAGCGCTGAAAATACTCGGATGACATGAAAATAGCGCTTCAAATATCATTTCACTTATCATTCTTTTCACCCTCTTTGGGATATTTGAAAACCTTATAGTAAAAAGTGCAAAATCTATAATCCCTTAAACAAATGTTGCTGTCCGGTCTGAACAAAGGACATCTCTTTGCGAATGGACAAATTATTTTTCTCATTTTTAAACACCTAATAACAGACACGCCATACCTATTAGTATTATTATATCAACAGGACTATTCACCCTGTATAGATT
>JAGGYO010000104.1 GCA_021162505.1 bacterium | reverse complement strand
GTTATTGATATTATTATAGCGGAGGTAGAATATGAAAAAACTACTATGCATTTTCCTCATTCTTTTTATTTTTACAAAAATAAATAGCTTTGACTTTATTCTAAAAGATCCTGCGAGTTCTAAATTTAATCCCTATGATCATATTCTGCTTTCCTATTCTTTGACATTAAGCGTAACCTATTTATTAGAAGATATCGGTAATCACTTCAATATAAAGATCTTTAAAAATAGATTTATTAATTCTATTGTTTCCGGTTCAATGGTCTACATTATTGGATACTTAAAGGAACGATACATTGATTATTCATATCAAAAAACCGACATGAATTCGAATGCTGTGGGCATCAGCAGTGCTTTGATTAGTATTGATCTGTTGAATATATTTAAAAGGAGGAAATAATGAAAGTTAAGACATTTTTCTTCGCATTATTTTTATTAGTGATCATAGTAAATATCCATGGGCAATATGTCTTTACAAATGATTTTCAATTAAAAAACATCAAGGTAAAACAAGTCATCCCAACTTTCGCCATTACTTCCGGTGTAATGTATTTCAGTAAAGGAATATTTTTAAATATTGGATTCACAAAAGAAGAAGCAAAATATTATTCCATATTTACCGGAATTTGTGCAGGGTTATTATATGAGTATATTAATAATTATGGAACACACTCCTTTGATCGCGAAAGTAATTTTGTCGGGATCGGTTTATCTTTAGTGGTAACGAGGTGGTAAAAATGTTCTTAAAATGGAAGACAGGTACCTTAAATAAAAAGACAAACATAGATCAACTCTATAAGGAGGAATTACAAAAAAGTGTTCTTTTGATCTCATATTTTAATGCAATTAATCTTTTATTAAATATTGATGACGAGGAGCGGTTAATAATGAATATAATAAAATATTCCCGTATCCTTCTTAATGTTCCCGATCTTAGGATAATATTAAAAAAAAAATATCAGAAAAATTTTAGAGAATATAATGTTGATAAAAATCAACTTATTACGAAGATCATAGATTTTAGTGGCAAAACGATTATTAGCAACGGTTTTCAATGGGCATTTACCCCGTCAACCGATAGTCCCTATATCAGTTTTTTTCAACAAGCAGTAACGAATATTTTACACCATTTAATTGAAAAATCAGAAATTACTCGGAAAAATCTTCGGATCAAAGAGCTGTATGAAGCTACTAAAACCCACAAGGATGCCTTACAGATGATCATTAGTGAAATAGAAAACCCTATTTTTTTAAATGACAAAGAAGGAAATATTATACTGACAAATAATGCAGGAATGGAATTAATAAATAGTAAAAAAGTAAATATTTATAAATTTTTGGAAAAACATGTTACCGATTCGTATTTCATAAATAAAAAGACACCGGTACTTCTTATTGGAGAAAAATATTATAAGGTATCTATTGGTTTTTTTGGTAAAAGCGAAAGTATTAATATGATAATATTTCACAATATTACTGATTTCAAACATCTTGATGAAATGAAAAATATTTTCATATCGGGGATTTCTCATGAGATCAAAACTCCTTTAACATCTCTGATAACAGGAATTAAATTACTCCATATGGGTAAACTGGGACAATTGAATGATGAGCAAAAGAATTTTCTAAATATTATAGTCAGTGACTCTACATATTTGATGGAACTTTTGGAAAATCTTATTTATTCCAGTAAACAAGCTGCGGGAATAAAAGAAGAACTTAATATGAACGATATTAATATGTCACAAATTATTGATGAAGTAATCGGTATCTATGAAAATAGTATGAAAAATAAAGGAATAGAGATCGTAAAAAAAATAGAAAATGTGATTTTCAAAAGCGACTATGTAAAATTGAGAATGATCCTCTCAAATCTTATATCAAATGCAATAAAATATAATAAGGAAAACGGAAATATAAAAATAATCGTGCAAAATCTTTCAAATGAAATTATTATTAGCGTGATCGATGCAGGAATCGGGATCCCGGAAAATAAGATAAACGCTGTCTTTAATAAATTTGTTCGGGTGGAAGAAAATTCTCACTTCAGGAATGGTGCCGGTTTAGGTCTTTATATCACCAAACAAAATGTTGAAACATTAGGCGGTAAGATCAATGTATACAGTAAATTAGGACAAGGTACAAATTTTATAATAACATTACCAAAGGAGAGAAAATATGAAAACAGTAAAAATAATTGATGATGACCCCACCCTAAGAGATTCACTAAGTAAATATTTTTTATTTAAAAAATATAAGATCTCAAACGATTACTTTAATCCTGCTAATCTTGATATTTATCTCATTGATTATGATCTTTCCAAGGATAACCAGTTTCACGCTAAAAATGGTTTTGAATTCCTAAAAAAAATCCTTTCTAAGAATCACAATATCATTACCATAATGATGACACAATATTCACAACTTTCTTTAATTGAAAGAAGTTTTCTTGAAGATGCTGATTTTTTTATATCAAAACCTTTCAAAATGGAAGAACTTGAAAATATAATAAAAACGCTATATAAGAATAGATTAAAAAAGAAATTAAATGAACAAAAAAAAATAGTCAAAAAGATTGGACATATTGAAAGTGAAATATTTTTTCAATTGAAAGATCAAATCAACAATAAATTAACCGTAATTTTACTCACACTGGATATCCTTGATAATGATGAAAACTATAAGGATATTTTAATTAAGGATATAAAAGAAATTTCACAGGAAATTGACAAAATGGAACAAAAAGTTAAAATGATCTTGAAAAAAGATAAAGGAGATATAAATGAAAAGTAAGATTTTGATAGTTGATGATCAACCCACCATGCGGTTATTATTAAAAATTACATTATCCGGAGAAGGTTATGAGCTATACGAGGCAACCGATGGTATAAGTGCTTTGGAAATCGCCCAAAAGATAAATCCCGACCTTATTATTATGGATGTTATGATGCCCGGAATGGATGGATATACGGCAATAGAAAGAATAAAGCAAATACCACAACTAAGAAATATCTCCTTTTTTATCATCACTGCAAAGGATACTCGAATTTATAAAGAATTTTCTCAAGACGCCGGGGCGATCTATCATTTTACCAAACCCTTTGATCCTGGTGACATATTACAAAAAGTTAATGAGATTTTTGATAATAATAAAAAGACCACTGTCTGAGACGATCAAAAGGTCAAAGAAGCACTAAATTTTCAGTGCTAAGTGAAAAACATTATAGTGAAAAGTCCAAGGTCATTGCGAAGGAGCAATGCGACTGCGGCAATCTCATTTTCTCTACCTGTCATTCTCGGGCTTGACCCGGGGATCCAGCGTTTTCTTTTTCTCTGATTTTCAATTTGTCTTTTAACTTGTTTCTGCTCCGGTGCTGGGTAAACCTTTCGACGAAAATCAGCAAGAAGGTGCTGGACAAACAATTAGAAGATAATACAAAGAAGGAGCAATGGAATAACCACCGCACCAAGAAAGTGCTGGATACTAAACACAGTTGAGAGTTCAAATAGATGGGTATATGAGAGAATAAATAGATGGGCGTACGGGTTTATTGGGTTTTATAAATCTTCAATAATTTCAAATAATTTCTTTACATCAAAGGGCTTTTTCAAAAAACAAATAATGTTTTTATCTTTCATATCCAGAACTTCTTCCGAATATCCGCTTGAAAAAATTACCCTAATTTTAGGATCAATTTTCTTTATTTGAATATAAGCTTCTTTTCCGCTTATTCCGCCGGGGAGGGTAATGTCAAAGATCAATAGATCAAAGGGATTATTTCCTTTTGAAGCATTTTTAAATAGCTTAATAGCGGTTTCCCCTGTCTCACATGTTTCCACAATATAATTTTTTGTAGTAAGTAACATTTTTAAGGAATCCCTCATCATTTTTTCATCGTCCAGCACCAATATTCTTTTTTGTTTTCCGGACTTTTTTATTTTATTGTTTTTCTTTTCTTTTACCTTTATAATTTTTTTATCAGTTGCAGGAAGCAAAACAGTAAAGGTTGTTCCCTTGTTTATCTTTGATTCAACACCAATATAGCCCTTATGTTTTTGAATAATGGAATAGACAATTGACAAACCGAGTCCATTCCCTTTTGCTTTGGTCGTAAAATAAGGATCAAATATTTTTTTAATACAATCATTGCTTATTCCTTTTCCGGTGTCTGAAAATTTAATCTCAATATACTTCCCCTTTTCAATCCCATATATATTGTTCTCTTTAAGTATTTTATTTTTAGTGTCTATAGTAATAGTTCCGCCTTTATTCATTGCCTGTTTAGAATTTAAGACAAGATTTTCTAAAACCTGAGAAATTTGTCCCACATCAATCTCTACATTGAATAATCCTTTTTTAAACAGATACTTTGCTTTCATATTTGATCCGGAAAGATACAATTGAACCTCATTTCGTATATAATCCTCTGTTCGCACAATCATCAAACTTGGGTTCTCGTCTTTCGAAAAAGATAATAATCTATTTGACAATCTGCTTGAATTTTGTAAAATAGTATTAACCTTTTTTAGATATTTGATGCTTTCTGTCTTATTCTTAATGAAATCTATGGCAAGATGTATATTTATATTGATCTCAGCTAAATAATTATTAAAATCATGGGCAATCCCTCCTGCAAGTAATGACAAAGATTGCAGCTTATAGCGTTTTTCTCTTTCCTCTTCCAGCTGTTTTTCATGCGTAACATCACGAAAGAAAATTACCAATCCATCTGGTGAAGGTACAATACGATTTTCATACCATTTATTCCACGGCGGGTAATATTCCTTCATATTTATGGGAATCTGTGTTTCCATCGCCTTATAATAATTCTTATAAAACGGCTGACCTATGCCTTCCGGAAATTCCGTCCATATATGTTTCCCTACCAATGTTCTTGGATCTTTTCCAAATAATTCTCCCGCTTTCTTGTTAACATAGGTATAAATCCAGTGCTTGTCAAGTTGAACAAATGCGTCGCTCATGGTTTCAAGGGTATATGTTAATTGCTTATATGTTGTATTAAGTTTTTTATTGTTCTCATTAAAAATTTTCTCCAACCTTTTTTTCTCTTCTTCCTTTTCCATATTTTCCAAAGCAAAAGAAACATCCCCTGCCATCTCATCTTTGATCTTAATAGTATTTTCAGAAAAATAATTTATTTTTGAAGAATAAAGATTTATTGTGCCGATGGTTTTACCAAATACGGTTATGGGAAATGCTGCTGACGATTTAAAACACATTTTTCTGCCGGCTTGCCGCCACGGAGTCATATTTTTATCTTGTTCAAAATCGTTCACAATATAATGTTCCCCTGTTTTAATGGCAATTCCCGTTGGTCCATTACCCTTTTTCTCATCATTTAGGTCAATATTTAGGTTTTCAAGATAGTCCAAGGTTTTACCGTAATACGCTTCGGGTATGACTTTATTTGTCTTTTCATCTAAAAATCCTATCCAGGACATGCAGAAACCACCTATTTCCACTGCTATTTGACATATCCTTTCCAATAATTCCCTTCTCGTCTTGATCCGAATAATCGCTTGATTGACCTCGCTTAATACTTTTATTTGCTGTGTTAATTTTATTTGTTCCAGCTCCAATTGTTTTTTCTCTGTGATATCATCGATTGTAACCATAACGAGTTCCGAAGAAATCATCTTTGCACACAGATTACAGATTCTTTTTTCACCGTTTTTTCTTAATATTGTCGTTTCAAAGAAAAATTCGGATGAAATTCCCTTGAGGATATTAGAAATCTTTTTTCTAAAGGATTTAATTTCAGCTTTTTTTTCAAAAAGTGAACCGGTT
Organism: bacterium; assembly: GCA_021162505.1. Taxonomy (GTDB): domain Bacteria; phylum AUK180; class AUK180; order AUK180; family AUK180; genus AUK180. The sequence continues at coordinate 287 of JAGGYO010000104.1, read as the reverse complement.
TTTTTTCCAATTAAATAATTTTCTGTAAATTGTGTTAATTTTAATACCATGTTATTTACATTAATTAATTTAAGTTTTTTATCAAGCAGTACAACGCCAATAGGAGCACCATAAAATAAATTTCTAAATTTTTCCTTTTCTATGTTTATTATTTTTCTATTTTTTGTAATTCTTCTTAAAATGAATGATAAAAATATGATGAGTAAAATTGATGAAATAATTATTGTACTCCTGATAACCGTTATATATTTTTTTCTTAAAATATAATTAGAACCCAATAAGAATAC
>JAGGYO010000091.1 GCA_021162505.1 bacterium | reverse complement strand
GTGACGCAATCGTTGTACCGGAGCAATTTGTTCAAAAAACGGATTGGGGCCCCATTTTGAGAGATATAGCAACGATAATATCACAGCTTGCCGTGGCAGTTGTAAGCGTTTACAGTATTGTAAAACAATAATTGGGAGGATGAATTGACTAAAGAAGAATATATCAGCTTTAAACACTTTATAAAAGTGGTTAGATATAGGAAAATACCTATTTTAATTATTTCTTTGATTGTTGCAATAATAACTTTAATTGTGAGCCTTATGATTCCTCCAACATATAAAGCGGAAACTACTCTGCTGATGCCAGAATCAACCTCGAAAAGCGCATCAGCAATATCTAGTGCCCTAGGAGTTTTAAGCCCGAGATTTTCTTCTACTCAAGGAATGTCTTCTCAATTGATTAAATCTATGTTAGAAAGCAGAAGTTGTATGTCATATGTTGTAAAGAAGTTTGATCTTATAAAAGTGTATAAAGTAAAAGATATGGATCAGGCAATTCAAATTCTTAATAAAAATACAAAAATAGGTATATTTTCCTTATTAGGAGTAATAAAAATACAAGTGTATGATAAAAATCCCCAAAGAGCCGCTGCTTTGGCAAATTATTATGTAGATATGATATATTTGATGAATTCAAAATATAAGATAACAACTGATTATCCAATAATCCGAGTTATGGATAAAGCTGAAGTCCCCAAAATAAAGATAGCTCCTAAAATAAAATTTAATGTTTTAATTTCGTTCCTAATAGCGCTGGTTTTATCAGTGACTTATTATGTTGTATTCTCTATCGAATAATTATTTATCGATAATAACAGCATATGTTTTATTGTTGTTTGTCGGTTTAGTACTTCCGTTTCTTAAACCTATTTATTCAGTGTTATTCTTGATAATTATAATGCTACCTCTTACTCTTATGTTATTTTACAAAGGTATATGGTTAGCCATAGTTGTAATGCTTTTCGCTGGGCCTTTGTTTCCATATACATACTATTTTGATCACCATAGAATATTTCATCATGGAGGGGCATATCCTGGTTTTGTAATTACACCAACATATTTAGCAATATTTGCTAGTATCGGACTTATCATTATATTTTATCACAAAAGGTTAAAAAACATAAATGGAGTTGATAAATCAATTTTTATATGGTTGATTTTTGGTTTAGTCAGTTTTATATTGTCATTTGTGTTTTCAGTGAGTTTAAAAGCTTCATTTTTTGATTTTAATAATATGATAATTGTTTCCCTTGTCTCGATAATGTTATATTTGCTTATCACGGATGAAAATCAATTGAAAACTATTATAAATATTATCGGAATATTTCTCATTCTTGAAAGTTCTATTGCCTTTTTACAACAGGTTGGATTATTACCTAAGGACTTAATATTCGGGAGTTATGCCATACATCATGGCCATGGTAAAGGGCTTATTCTGTTTATTTCGGAAATATTTGTCCGTCCATGCGGAACGCTAAAAGAAACAAACACATTGGCCAAATTATTGTCTATGTATATACCCATTTATTTTGTTTTGAGTTTAATAGAGAAAAATCTAAAAAGTAAGGCATTTTATATTGTTGTTCTTACGTTTTCTTTATTTGCTTTATTACTGACATTAGGGAGAAGCTCAATTATAGGTGCGATAGTAGGTTCATTATACAGCCTTTTTTTGGTAAGCAAATTTTCAAGTAAGAATTTACCATCTAAGAAATTTATGATTACAAGCACGACGGTTATAATTGTAATTACTGCTGTAATTGTTATGTTTTTATTCAAAATGTTATATTTGAGATTTTTTGTATTCGGATATTTAACCGTTTCCGGAAGGATGGCTCAATATGAGAATGCAATTTTTATTATTAAGCATCATTTTTTAACTGGTATAGGATTGAATAATTATGATTTTGTAATGATATTAAACGATATCACGGGAGAAGCTGCAGCTGAGCCTCAATTTCCAGCACATAATCTGTATTTATTGTATTTCGCTGAGACTGGAATTATAGGGATTTCCCTATTTTTTGCTTTTATTGCCTCTATATACCATAGTGTTATATTCGCATTAAAGAAAAACACTGGGGCAAATAATACTGGCATTTATACTTCTGCTTCAATTATTGGAGGAATCGGTGGATTAACATCTATATTTGTATTGAGTTTATTCGGCTGGGGGTTTCGTTCTATAACCTTGTATAGTGTGTTTTTCTTGTTGGGATTGGTTTTAAGCGCTATAAATATTTCTTATCAGAAAATTGAGAAGGATTAAAATGGATGTAAAAATCATTTATATAGTTTGGGCTTCCCCGAAAACAAGAGCGATGGAATTATCAAAACGATTTCATGCTAAATTATTCGGTTTGTTGATGTCAAGAAGCATTCCTGCAATATTCAGATATTTTATTTTCTTTATAAAGACATGTTTAATTCTAATTAGAGAGAAGCCTGATTATGTGATAATACAGGTCCCGCCTATATTTATTTCTTTTCCTGTTTATTTATATAATTTGATAAATGGTAGTAAGTATATAATTGATGTTCATTCTGGAGAACTTGTTGATTACAAATGGAAACCGTTTAAAGTAATTAGGAAATTTTTTTTCAGAAATGCTTACTGGTTATTATTTCATAATGAACATAATTATAAATTATCGGACAAATTATATCCCAATTGCCGTAATATAATATTGAATGATCCAATACCTATTCCTCATAATGTTAAAGCTTTAAAAAAATGCGGAAAATGTAAGAATATAGTTTTTATTTCTGCTTTTGATGCGAATGAACCATTTGATGAGTGTATTAAAGCTGGAGAAATATTACTAAAAGAAGAGGATGACTGGAAACTGACTTTTACAGGTGACAGCTCTTCAATAAAGAAGTATTACGAAAATCATAAGAATATAGAATTTACTGGTTTTGTTTCATATAAAAAATATTGGGCAATTTTAAAAGGAGCAGATGTAATAGTTTCCTTAAACAAAAGAGATGGAGTTATAACATGTGGATTATGGGAAGGGGTTTCATTAAACAAACCTGTCGTGACAAACGATTATGATGTGATAAAGAAAATATTTAAGGATAGTGTAGTAGTTTCAGGTAATGATAGTATTAGTATTGCTAAAGCCATTAAAAAAGCATATTTTAACACACACAAGTATTCAGATAGAATTAGAAAAAGAAAAGAAATTATCGATAGGAAATGGATGAAAAATTTCTTAATTATTAGAGACTCTTTAGTATAATATGGAAATAAAAAATATAAATAATGCAGTAATAAATAGAATAAAATCCAATAGTAGTTATTTTGTAATATCTGCTAGTGTTTTACTTGCAAGAGTATTGGGTGGAGTAATCACTATTTTAATAATAAGGTCGATAAGTAGTAGTGAATTTGCTGCATTTTCAACGGGTTTTTTTATAATGACAATATTGGGATATAGTACAACAGGTTTAGATAAATCATTTGTTTTTGAATATATTCACCAGAATAGAGAGAATAATGATAGTCTAATAGAAAGTTATGTTTGGTTGAAATTTATTATTTTAGTTAACTTAATAATTATTTCAATTGCTATACTATATTTCGCCCTCCCCTATGCTAGGTTTAATATAACTCTTGCTATACTGGGGATTTTATACTCAAGCTCTTTTTGGATTTTAACACTCATTTTAAGTATGTATCAAGCTGAACAAGATTTCAAAAAATACGGATTAGTACAAATTTCTTTTTATATGAGTGTCTTTGTCTTTGTACTTTTATTTATGTTCATACATGGGAGAACAAGCTACTTGTTTTTGTTATCTTATTTTATCGGGATAGTCGGGATTATTCCATTTATAATACCGTTCAGACGAATAAAAATTTCATATTATAAAAATGAAGTATTAAGATTGTTAAATTTATCAAAATGGCTTATTACATCTGAATTATGCTGGTTATTGTTTATAAGGATGGATTATTTTACTGTATCCCGATATTTACCGAAAGATGTTCTAGGAGAGTATGCTATTGCACTAAGGTCAATTAATATTGTCAGTGTACTCATTGCCTCCCTTAGTATATATATTTTACCCAAAGTCGCTGAAATCAGATCGGACAATCAATTAAACAAATTTTGGAAAAAGAGTAATTTTCTTACATTTTCTCTTTTTCTACTCGGAGTATTGATATTTATATTTTCAAAACAGATAATTACTACTTTATATGGCAATGATCACTCAGTTGCAGTTAGATATTTTAAAAGTATGATAATTGCTTACGCTCCAATGTTTTTTATTCCATCATTCAAATATTTGATTCTTAAATTTAACAATAAAATTCATTATTTTCTTTTTAATTTTATTCTTGTACTTACTTATTTTGTTGCATTGCCGATTTTTAGCATGAAAATATCGCGGGTTGCATCTCCTATTTACGCCAAAGGTGCTGGTTTTCTAATAGCTCTACTTTACGGTGTTATATTATATTATTCCAGAGATAAGAAGAAGTTACAGTAAATTATTGAGTAGATTGACATTCTGATTGAGTTTATCTATATAAATTGTACGTTTACATCTTAGGTCTTGTTGTATAACTGTATAATTGCCTATTATATCATCAATATCATGTATAAGAGCACTTTTTGTTACTTTTGTTATATCTATGCAGTAATTATCCAATTTTATTTCATTCATAAAATCTTTTACTTTGCTGGAATACGATAAGGCTATCATGGGAATAAGATGAGAAAATGACAATATTATCGAGTGTAGTCTCATTCCGATTGTGATATCAGCAATATCGTAATATTTCCCAACCGTTTTATTTGTAACGCACTTTTTTATAATTGTAATGTTATCTTTGTTTATTATTTTTTCTACTGCTTTGTTGAGAATTTTACGATCGTCATCTATTGGTTCCGTTCTGAAAGGGATAAATAAAAATTTGGCATTGTATTTTTCGATTATTTCATTTATAGCGTAAGATAATTCTAAAAGAAATCTTTCAAATATATTTTCATCAGAATTAAAATATCCTTTTTCATACCAGTGCCGCAAACTTATTAGAATACAGGGTTGCTTTATTTTTGAAACATTACTGGAAGTATTGTTGGATAATTTTATAACAGCAGGATCACCGGTTATAAATATATCCTTATTGATTCCGAGTGATTTTAATAAGCGTTTTGAATTACTATCCCTGACTGTTAGAATATCGAATTTGTTTAAAGTTGTTCTTACAATTTTTGCGGATTCGGGATATTGAATATTTTCAACTCCAGCTGAGTATAACATTGTCTTAAAATTATAATCTAAGAACACGTTGATAACATTAAAAAATTTTTTCAGTGTTTTATGTGAATTGCCATAATCCTTTACAATTCCTCCTCCTCCGACAAGTAATATACCTTTACGTGTTTTTCTCTTAATAAAGGGCATGAGTATTTTAATGAAATTAGGATTTATCGAAGTAATACCGTAATCCTTGTAGATCTTTACCGGATTTTTACTTATAATAATAAATTGATATTTTTTTATACTTCTTAATTGTGCTAAAATTGATTCTAAAATGATTTCATCCCCTAAGTTTCCTGCTCCATAGAATCCGTAAATAAATATTTTATCTGGTTTACTATTATGAGGGGTATAACCACAGATAGGATATATGTGTTTTAAGTATTGCTTAAAAGTTTTCAGCCTATTTATAATTTTCATATAGTTACTTAATATCATAACAGAGTTGTAATTGCAAGTTAATATTTATTTAGGAAAATGAACTGCTGTAGATTAATATTGTGAGAATCAGAGATAAATTTTGCCAACTATATAGAAGTCAAAAATTTACTATTTTATAAACTATTGTATTTTTGAGTTTAGAATTGATAAATAGTAAAATCATTAGAGGGTTATAAGTGGATGAATAAAATACCTTGACAGCTTCGGATATTTGATATATTTTTGGCAGATGAAGAAATCGAATATGTTTTATTTTTTTACAATTTTTATTTGTAGTCTCATATTGAATATTAATCTTATATATGGGAAAAACTATAATACTATACTGTTAGAAAATAAAATAGAATATAGTTCAGATATAAATTTTCGTATTTTATCTCAATTTTATGGTTTGAAAACTAAAGTAGTAAACCTATATTCTAAACAACTTAACGATTCATTATTTAAAAATGAGGATGGTAGCTATATAAAGTCGATTTGCATAAGTTATAGAAATTTAGAAGATACCTCTTTGATTGGATGTTCAGAGTTAAATGTGATTAAATCGATTATAATGGAAGGCAGCAATTTGATTATTAATGATATATCAGATTCTTTAATTCCGAATAACACCAGAATTCTTACAGATTCTGTATTTATTGGTGCATCATTATATAACAATAATGATGCATGGACATTTAACTCAGACACGGATAATATTTGTAATGTTTTTTCAAATACTACAGTTTCAACGGATACATTGTTTGATAAAGCTTTTGTAATCAATTGTATTGATTGTACAAATTTAATCACTGATAGATATGGGAATAATCCTATTTTTTTATATCATAACATTGGGAGTGGTAAGATATTTTTTAATGGAAATATAATAAGCAGAGATTTGAATCACAACAATATGTATATCTTGTATTATGGCTGGTCATATAAATATAAGCT
>JAGGYO010000075.1 GCA_021162505.1 bacterium | reverse complement strand
TCCCATGCTTGGGCAGCGGATCGCATGGGAGATCCAACGGCAAAATACTTGGGAAGAATTACACTAAATCCAATTAAACATATTGATCTTTGGGGAACTATTATTATTCCTTTATTCTTGATCATTACACATGCAGGATTTCTTGTTGGCTGGGCAAAACCTGTTCCAATAAATCCCAATAATTTTCATGATAGGAAAAAGGGAGAAATATATGTATCCATCGCAGGACCACTTGCCAATTTGGCCATTGCTATTATTGCGGGCTTGGGTTTACGCTTTTTATTAAAAGCCGATTTTCCCAATAATATTCTTTTGACTTTCCTTTATTATACCTTTGCCATCAATGTTCTATTGTTCGTATTCAATTTGATACCCATACCGCCTTTGGACGGATCACATATTTTAGAGAATATGCTTTCATACAAAGCAAAAATGGTCTATAATAAGATAGCACCATTTTCATTTATCCTTATTTTTTTACTCTTTCCCATTTTGGGTCCGCTATTTAGAATTACCCTAAAATTGTTTTCACTTCTTTTGATAGGTGATGCTCTGTGAAAAGAGTAGTATCGGGTACAAGACCCACGGGAAAACTTCATATCGGGCATTTATTGGGTATTCTGGAAAATTGGAAAAAACTGCAGGATGAATATGAAACATTTTACTTCATTGCCGATATTCACTCATTTACCAATGATCTTTCCACCGATAAAAAAGAATTCTATTATGATATCGTAAAAGACATATTGGCTGCCGGCGTTGATCCGGAAAGATCCACAATATTCGTTCAGTCCGAAGTTCCCCAGCATGGAGAACTATCAACGCTTTTATCAATGGTCACCCCATTGAGTTGGCTCGAAAGATGCCCTACCTTCAAAGATGCTGTTAAAAATATTAAAAATAAGGAGAAAATATCATTGGGACTTGTATCTTATCCGGTACTAATGACCGCTGATATTATTATTTATGATGCATCTTATGTTCCTGTTGGAAAAGACCAACTTCCTCATTTGGAAATTTCCCGCGAGATCGTGAGACGCTTCAATCGATTATTCGGTGAAACCTTTGTAGAACCCCAACCCCTATTGACAAAATATCCCCTTTTATTGGGCTATGATAATAGAAAAATGAGTAAAAGCTATAACAATTGTATCTATTTGAGTGAAACCGAGGAAAGTTTAAGAAAAAAGATATTCAAAATGATAACAGACCCTGAAAAGGTCCGAAAAAATGATCCCGGACATCCGAAGATATGTAATGTTTTTACCTATCACGGTATATTCGGAACAAAGGACCTTGACAGCATAAGTAAAAGGTGTCAAAGCGGGGAGTTGGGTTGTGTAGAATGCAAAAAATATCTCTACGAAGATATTTTAAATGTACTTTTAAAACACCAGAAAAGAAAAAAGGATTATTCCAATGAGCAGATCAGAGAGATCTTAGATCGAGGCAAAAACAAAGCAGAAAAGATCGCTCAAGAAAAACTTAATAATGTAAAAAACAATATGGGAATGGTAATATGATAGAATATATGATTCATGCTGAAACATTTAACGGTCCAATGGATCTTTTACTGGACTTAGTGAGAAAGCATGAGGTCAATGTCCTTACCTTAAAAATGCTTAAAATAATAGATGATTTTATTGCCTTTATTGAGAAAGCTAAGAAAACGGACCTGGAATTGACCACAGATTTTTTAGTTGTTGCATCCTACCTTGTCCTCTTAAAATCACGATTATTATTGCCTAAAACCCAGGAAGAAGAAGAGGAACTCATTGAAGAGGTCGAAGATCTCATGGATATGATCAAGAAATATGAGATTATAAAAAATGCTTCTGTGGAATTAAAGAATTTTGCAAAAATTCAGAGTAAAATGCATTTTCGATTTGCAAAAAATGCTGAAGATTATATTGATTCCATGATCATTGAGAAAGAAGAAATGGGACCCTATATACTATCTAAAAAGATGATAACTGTCCTTGAAAGACTGGAAAAAGAAAGAGATATTGTAAATATAACTAGGGAGAAATTTGATATTATTGAAGAAATAACAAAATTATTCGAATTTTTCAAGGAAAATCAATATACCGAATTTAGCGAAATTTCCCAAGGAAAGGAAAAGGGAGAAATTGTACTTATCTTCTTTGCTATTTTGCAAATGGCAAAAAGAGAATTTATTGACCTTACACAAAGAAAAAATTTCGGACCTATATATCTAAAATCAAAGATCACAGAAGATACAAGATTGGAGATCGGTGAATATGAATGATAGCCTGAACAATATTTCACTTCTTAATAAAAATAGGATCGAGGCAATTCTCTTTGTTTCCAACAAGCCCGTATCTTTAAATAAAATTGTTAGGGTATTGAACATTCCTCCCGACACTATCTATGAATTTATCAATGAGTTGAACAATAATTATAAGAAAACGAATGCATCTTTTTTTATTGAAGAATTGGCAAATGGCTTTATCTTTGCCTCTAAACCCGAATTGGATGATGTGATCCGTGTTTTTTATAATCTTGAGGAAAAATTATCTTTGACGGACCTTAATCTCGAGATATTGGCGATCATTGCTTATAATCAACCACTGACAAGATCAGAGATAGATGCTGTTCGCGGTAATATAGATTCCACATTTCATATAAAGACCCTTTTGGAAAAAGGATTTATAAAAATAGCGGGACGAAAAAAAGTACCCGGAAGTCCTTTTCTTTATGGAACGACCAAGCAATTCCTTATTTATTTTGGTTTGAAAAATCTTTCAGACCTTCCTAGATTAGAGGAGATCAAAGACGAATTTTTAATACGAGGTGATGATAGTGAAACTGATACGCTTCCTGGTTTTGAATAATATCGGTTCCAGACGAAAATGTCTGGAACTTATAAAAAATGGTGAGATCAAGATAAATAATGATCCGGCTAGTGATTCCACTAAAGATATTGAAATTGGCAAAGATACTGTCCGGTATCATGGGAAGGCATATTCCACTATTCCCGAGCTATACTATATTGCCTTGAACAAACCCAGGGGATTTATAACAACAAAGACAGATCCGGAAGAAAGACCAACCGTTTATGATATACTTTATGATAAGAGGATCTTTAAAGCTGCAGCAGCAGCACGATGGCCCGGATTGGCAGAAAAGAAGATCTATAAATTATACAAATGTATAAAAAAGATGAATATCGTATATGCAGGGCGACTTGATTTCAATTCTCAAGGTCTTATAATAATGTCCAATGACGGAGAGATCGTAAACAATATCATCAGTGATAAGACCAAGATTCCTAAAGTTTACCGGCTAAAAATAAGGAATCAATTAGTAGATAAGCATTTTCAATCCTTGAAACACGGGGTGTATTTTAAAATCGATAATAAAAATATAAAATTTACCTGCGATATAAATGAGGTTCATCCGTTAAAATCCAATATGCTTTTGAAAATAACTATTTATTCCGGCGAGAACAGGGTAATTCGTCGAGCATTTGATCAAATACATAGACCTATTGTAAGTTTAAAGAGAATTCAAGTGGGACCTATCAAGATCCGAGGATTAAAAGAGGGAGCGTTCAGGTTTTTGACAGAGAAAGAGGTGGGATCATTAAAAAGGTTATAATAGCCATTGATGGACCTGCGGGAAGCGGGAAATCTACTGTGGCAAGGATCTTATCCGAAAGATTGGAAATACCCTATATTGATACGGGGGCATTTTACAGATGTGTTGCTTATTATAAAAAGAAAAATCCTTATTGTAATGAAAGTTGCCTTGAAGAATTTGCGAGAACAATGGAGATTCGTTTCCAAAAAGATAAAACGGGACAGAAGGTGATTTTGAATGGTAAGGATGTTTCACAAAAAATAAGAACTGCCTCTGTTGCAAAAATAGTATCCCTCATCGCAAGCATGGACAATATCAGAAAAATATTAAATATTAAATTAAGAGAAGCAGGAAATAGAAGGGGAGGGATATTAGAAGGCAGGGATATTCAAACACTTGTTTTTCCAAATGCTGATCTTAAATTTTATTTAACGGCCAGCATAGAGGAAAGGGCAAAAAGAAGAATGAAGGACTATATTAAGCTCGGCGAGGATATAAGTATGGAAACTCTCGTTGATAAGATAAAAGCAAGGGATAAGTCTGATATAGGGAGAGATTACGGGCCGTTAAAAAAAGCTGAAGATGGTATTGAAATAGATACAACGGATCTAAGCCTGGATGAAGTTATCGGAAAAATCATAAATTTTATGAAAAAACTTGATTTTAAGTAAATATAAAGGTATAATCATGCTATTGAGACATTTTTTTTATCAATTTTCTACATTGATTGTAAGGCTCTTTGTCAGGATATTGTTTAAATTCAAACTAAAATTTTTATATGGTAACCCCTACGGAGAAAAAATTTTGATAGTTTCAAATCACCAAAGTTTGTTTGACCCACCCGTGATAGGTTCTTTTTTATCCAGGCTTAGAATTTCGCCTTTTGCTAAAAAAGAACTTTTTCAAATCCCCATACTTAAAACCGTTATTACTTTGTTGGGTGCCATACCGGTCAACAGATACGGTAATGATATAGATGGTTTAAAAAAAGCAATCTCCGTATTAAATAATAATGGGGCACTTATGATGTTCCCCGAAGGGACAAGAACATTAGACGGAAATGTTCATCCATTCAAAAATGGACCGGCATTTCTTATTAGAAAGACAAAATGTAATATATTACCCGTCTATATTGATGGGTTTTTTAATATGTTTCCCAAGAATGGGAAAAAAAGGTTAAGATATCCAGTGAAAATGATAGTAGGAAGAATTTACACTTATTCTGAAATTAAGAATATAATGAAAAATATTAAGGATCGTAGATTATTATCCGAATATTTATACAATATGGTTACTAGGTTAAAAACGGAGGTAGGAAATGACTGATTTTAAGGAAAATGGAGCCAGAAAAGGCACATTAATTGAGGTCAAGGTTTTTGGAGTTAATGATAATGATGGCTTTGTAATTGTAGAAACGCCATTCAAACATGATGGGTTTATTTCTATAAGCGAATTTACTGACAAAGAACTAAAACATTTAAAAAGGGGAGATACCCTTAATGTCGTAGTGGATCATGCAAGGAAAGGAATTTTATATTTATCCAAAGCAAAAGCCGATAAGAGAAGCAATTGGAAAACCATTGAAAATGCGTATAAAAATAAATTAACTATTTTAGTACAAATAGAAAAAGAAATTGAGCACAAATTCTTTGGAAGAGATAAAAATGATCCTACAAAAAGAGTAGAAAAGAGTTATCCTGCATATTTAGGTAAATATCTTGATTTTGAGATCATTATTTCAAAATATGAGATCTCCTATGAAACAAAATTGGAAAATGAAAATTTGATCGGACTAAAATTGCCTGTTAATATTTTGCATATAAATTCTAAATATCATGATGTCATTGCTTCTGAAAAAGCATTTAAAAGTATTGAGAACGAAAAAAAGCGAAAAGAGTTTATGGAAAAGATCGATATAGGCGTGATATTTGAAGGAAAAGCGGTTCGAATAGACAGAAAAGAGAAGTGCTTTATCGTTATAAAGGATGGTATTAAAGGAAAATTAAAGTTTGAAAATGTATCTTGGGATAGATATCAAAATCCTATTGAAGTCCTTAAAATAGGGGACAATGTTAAAACAGTTATCGTTGATTTTGATAAAGAAAAGAATGAGATCTGGCTAAGCATTAAAGACCTGGAAGATGATTTTTGGGAAAATGTTGATGAATTCTATAAAGTCGGTGAAACAGTGGAAGGTCCTGTATACAGGATATTTAATTTTGGCGCTATTATTACTTTGGAACATAGTTTTAGAGCACTGATCCCAAACGGTGAGATCACTTTGACAAGGATCGTCAGGAACCCTGATGAACTTATTAAGGTCGGGGAAACATTAAAGGGAATTATTATTGAAATTGATCGGGATACAAGAAAGATCATTGTTTCAATTAAAGATTATATCCTTTTAAGATACAATGTGGGAGATGTGGTCAAAGGTAAAATAATCAAGGTTCAAAACTACGGAGCATTCATTGAATTGGAACCGGGTGTAACGGGACTTTTGAAAGTTGAAGATATTTCATGGAGCAATAAATTAAAAAATGCTAAACAAACCTTGAAAGAGGGAGAGATAGTAGAGGCAAAGATCTTGAATATCAATCCTCAAAAAAGACAGATCGATTTTGGAGTAAAACAAATACTACCCAACCCATGGGATTCCCTCGCTGATCAATATCAAGTCGGCACCAGGGTAAAAGGAACTATTGTCAAACTCATTGAAGCGGGAGCTTTTGTCAGTATTAACGATGATATTGATGCTTTCCTCCATGTTTCCAATATTCCCAAAGGAGAAAGTGAAAATTGGCAGGAAAATTTAAAAGAAGGAGATGAGATCGAAGGAACTATTATTATTTTTAATCCGAGAGATCAAAAGATACAGATATCTCTTCTTGACGAGAACAATAGACCTAAAAAAACCGGATTTGAAAAGAAATATAGCAAAACACCTGACTATTCATATACAAATGAAGTTTCGGATATTACCTTATCAGATACTTTATCCGATGAACTTCTTTCGGAATTAAAGCAAAATGCTGAGAAACCAGAAGAAGTGAAAAGTGAAGAGTTAAAAGTGAAAAGTGAAAAACCAAAAGAAGAAGAAAAAAACGAAGAAAAAGCAAAAGAAACATCGAAAGAAGTGAAAGAAGAGGCCAGCAAAGAAGAGGAAGTAGAAGAGACACAGCCGGAAGAAGTGAAGAGTGAAAAGTTAAAAGTTAAAAGTGAAAAACCGAAAGAAGAAAAAGAAGATGATGAACCAGTTAATGAAGAGAATTCTGACAAAACATCTTTAAAAGAAAAAGAATCTATTGAAAAAGAAAATGTTCCTACAACTGAACCTGCAGAAATAGTCGAAGAGAAAGAAAAAGAAGTGAAAAGTGAAAAACCAAAAGAAGAAAAAACTGAAGAAATGAAGAATGAAGAATTAAAAGTGAAGAATGATGAAGCGGTGAAAACAGAGAAAAAATCCGAGTCCAAGGTTGAAACTCCAAAAGTTGAAGAAAAAACGGAAGAAACCAAACCTCAAGAAAAAATAGTCAAAGAAAAACCAGAAGGACCAAAAGAAGAAAAAGAGAAAGAAGAAGAACCACCGAAAGTGGAAAAACAGGAAAAAATCGAAGAGAAGGAAGACCATAAAGATGAGAATGCCGATGAGAATATTTCTTCTTCAGACGATAATGAGAAAGAGGAATAGAAAATAGAAACATCTAAAGATTATTATTTGCTAAAAGACATTGATTTGAACCATAAGAACATTCTGGTTTCCGGGATTTCAAAAGGCAATACAATACCCATCTTAATGGATTATTTAGTTCATAAAAAAATGTTTTTTAAGGTTACTATTATTGATATTGAAGCTCAGTCCATCAAAAAATTAAAAGAGCAAATGAAGTGCCCAAGGGAGAGTTGCACTCTATATACTGCAGATATTGGAGATATTGGATTTCTAAAAGATGAATCTTTTGATATCATTGTACTTTCTTCTATTTTATCTTCAATAAATGAAAGGCCGTTCAAGGCATTGAAAGCTTTGACAGAAGTAAGAAGGGTCTTAAAGAGAAATGGCACTTTATATATAAAAGAAAAAATTTCCACCATAGGAAATAAAAGAAAAGAATATTTATTTTATAATTGGTATAGGAGTCGGAAATATGCGTTGGAGGCATTGAGCAAGAACATATCTCATGCTAAGACACACTTTTATCTTGATGATCTCAAGTTCGCCGTTAAAAATATGGGTTTTAAAATCATTGATCAGAAATGGCTCAATGATGAGAGCATTACAAAAGAAAAAAAGAAAGTTCATTTAAATGAACTTTCGGAATATGAAAATATTATCCAAGAATATTCAGGTATATTTAAAATGATCGCTGTAGAGTATGAAAATTTAAAGGTTCACGCAGCAATATATCCCCCAAATATTGTTTTAACATGTACCCTGATCTAACTCATTTTCTTTTTACAAATAAAGAATATTTGAAATTTTTTAATATTATGAAGAATAATGGTATAATAAATAAAGGTAAATTTACCATAATAAGTAATAATAATTTTCCCTTGACTGAACCATTTACACCTTTCAGTAAAAATGAAAAGTACCATTCCATTGTCTTATATTTCCCTTCAAGTTTCTTAAAAATAGAAGATATCAATGAATTAAGAAAATTTCTAACTCCCAAGGGAACCCTAACTATCATAGATTTCATGAAAAAGAGCATTTCGGGCACCATTGAGAATTCCACGAAGATCAACCAAAAAAAAATTATCATCGAGAATTATTTTATTATTGAAAATCTGAGAGAAAATTTTAGGAAATTGAAATATAGTGTAAAGAAAAAATGTTTAGGTAATTATTTATGGTTGTTTAAGATATCCAATGAACATCTTTTGCATGAACGGCCTGATATGGATTATGAATTTTCAAAATACCCATTTGCCCAAACATATAGAAGAAGGATTTTTGAAATATCAAAGGAACTTCTTTCAAAAAACATGGATAAGGTTCGGATTATATATGATGGAAAAGATCTGGAAGGATTAAAGACATATGATCTCTATTCACCGAAGAATTTAATAAATAAGCAATTATTCGTCGCTCCATTTATGTATAACGCTTTGGACACAAAAGGTAATTTAAAAAAGGCATTGAAGAAATGGCTAAATGGATCAAATTCTCTAATTATTCCTGTTTTAAAAAGAAATTTTTTGAATAATCACTTTAATTGCAAATGGGTGCAAAGTATTTCTGCTGGACTCTTGACCTTTGAATCTTTTCAAAAAATAGATACCACTTTTTTTCTAATAGAAATACTTACAAAAAGCAAAAAAATCTGGGAATATCATCAAATTAAATATCACAATCCCAATAGATTAAATTTACCGTTAAGCAAATTAAAAACCAAAAATAAGATGTTCAATTTATATTTACTAGAATCTTGACTTTAATTTTTGTAATTTGATCTTAAATTCAGTATCAACTTCGATCATTTTGTCTATTTTCTTCACGGAGTTCATAACCGTAGTGTGATCCTTGCCACCGAATTCTCCTGCAATAGCCGGATAGGAAAGTTTCAGAAGCCTTTTCATAAAATACATGGCAACTTGTCTTGGAATAAGAACATTTTTTGTTCTCTTAGTGGAAGTAATCTCAGATAGTCGAATATCAAAAAAATTGGCAGTTTCTCTCATAACAGCCGAGATATTTATATACTTTTTCTGAATAATGTCCTTTAGTATCTCTTTTACCTCTACAAGGTGTAATTTTCTTTTTAATAGCTTTTCTCTAATACTGATCCTCTTCAAAGCGGCAATAACATCTCTCACATTACTGTTAATATGCTCCATCATATAATTCGTGATCTCCTGGTCCAATAAAAGTTCATAATCAAGCATACGCTTTTTAATAATTGCAAGGCGATCCATTTCAGTTGGTTGAGTAATTTCTATTGATTGCCCCGATTGGAACCTTGAGACCAGCCTTTCCTCAACATCCTTCATATCTATAATAGGTTTATCTGCTGTTAGTACAATACTCTTTCCTCTATTATAAAGCTCATTAAATAAATGAAAGAACTGCTCCTGTAAACCACTTTTACCCGAAATGAACTGAATATCATCTACCATTAAAAGATCCAAATTATAATATTTTTCTTTAAAAATAGTTATTTTATTTGAATTAATGGATTTTACCCAATCGCTCAAAAAGCCTTCCATGGTAGTATATCCAACCTTTATATTCTCTCTGCCTTTAAAATGATTTCCCAATGCTTGTATAATATGTGTCTTACCCAGGCCAACACCGCCATATATGAAAAGGGGATTTATAGTGCTGTCATTAATATTATTAGATAAATGTTTTGCATAACTAAAAGCCAATTCATTAAAATTACCAACCGCTAATTTGTCAAAAGTATACTCAGGGTTAAAATAAAAGTCACCACTACTTTCTTTAATATTCTTTACAAAACTCGCGAAATCCTTTGTGGAACCTTTGCCCTTGATTACCTTTAGTTCTATCTTCGGACGCTGCGGGATCATTTCATATATTACTCTTTGTATAATGTCAAAATAATTTGTCCCTATCCATTCCTTTTTAAAATCGCTATCTACACCGAAGATCATTTCTTTTTCATTAGATTCAATAAGTTTTATGCTCTCTATCCATAATCTAAAATCCTCTTCACCTATTTCATTTTTAATCTTATTATTGAAGAGTTTCCAGATCTCATTTTTATTTAGCATGCTCACTGCCTCCACCTACTTTATACAATCTAATTGATCCTTTTGCAAGTAGTTCTTTATTTTTTTTTAGTCGAGCATAATACCGATTATACGCGGAGTTCGTTGCATTTGCTGTTATATTCGGTGTATTATTTTTTTTATCTATTTTGAGCGAATGGCGGTAATTCATAAAATATAGGAGTATTTCCCTACCTGTGGAAAACCTGTGGAAAGATTTTTCTTTTTTGTGAATAACCCCATATTTTATCGAGCATATCATCTTTTATCTCTCATTTTAAAGAATATACCATTGTGTAAAACCCTTATATTTTTGTAGGATCACTAAATTTATTTTGAGGTTTTGCCAGGGGTTGGTAAAAGTCCATTTGTTATCTCTTCCAAATCATTTATGAATGCTTTTAAATTAAGAAATCCTGACTCCCTATGTAATACCGATCCTTCTTGATCGAGGATCAAAAATGTTGGAAGGCCCATAACCTTATATTCCCCCTTTGCAATTTCTTTATTGGAATCATAATCCAATCTTACGGTAATATACTTTTCAAGTACTTTTTGTAATTTTTCATCATGCAGCGCTGCGGATTCAAATTCTTTGCATACCGCACACCAGTCGGCGCGAAAATCAACGAATATAAATTTATTCTCTACCTTTGCTCTTTGCAAACCCTTATCAATAGTGTCATACCATATAAGAGAAGAATCTTCGCTTTTCCGAGTAATCCTTGCCGGGTCACTTTTTCTATAGATGATCCCCTTGGCTAAGAAAGAAAATCCTATCAAAAAGATTATTAATAGAATGAAAAAAATCATCTCATATTTTTTCTTTTTAAATGGATCTTTTTCCGTAAATGGTTTCGTATTGAATAAACCCAAAAAGAATGTAATGAACATTATAGCAAAGCCCACGCTAATAGCCGCGCTGCCCGCGATCTTAAAACCTTTTAATCCTAAGTTCAAAAAATATGATGCGACCATGACCATAAGAATAGAGAAAATAACTTCCACCGTTTCCATCCATTTGCCGGCTTTTGGTAATTTATTTATCAAACCGGAAAAAGTACCGATAACAATGAAAATAACACCTAAGCCAAGAGAAAATACGAACATAAGGATAGCTCCATAAAAAATACTTCCCGTATTGATTATCAATGCTAAGAGGAATAATACTACGGGACCCACACATGGCGATGCCACCAGGCCGGTAATAAGACCTAACAACATTGGTTGGAAAAATGTGCGCTTTTGCATTACCTTACCCTGTGCACCAGCAGCAAGAGAAATTCCCGGTAATGGGAGATAATCACACATCATGAATGCCATTAAGAAAAATAGGCCGGCAAATACGGTAAGTACCCAGGGGTTTTGCGTTAAACTCCCGAATGCAGACCCTGTAATAGCTGCAATAATTCCCAATAGAGTATATGTAATAGATAAACCAAGAACATATAGTATAGATTCTAAAAAGCTGTTCTTCATTTTTTGGCCTTGAGAACGACGACCGAAATATGATATAGTAATAGGTATCATTGGGTAAACACAAGGAGTTAATGAAGTTAAGAATCCTGCAATAAAGACCAGCAACATTGCAAACAAAGGATTTTTTATATTGTTTTTTATTAGATCAAGTAAAAACTTATCAAATCGTTTTTTCTTGTG
>JAGGYO010000230.1 GCA_021162505.1 bacterium | reverse complement strand
ATCATTTCCACATAAAATAGAATCTATTTCTTTATGTTGATATAACCAGCTCTTAATGACTCCCTTAATATCACTACCATTATATTGAATAAATTTTACATTTATCTTTTTTGAGGAATTATGCAGTTGAGCAGCCATTTTATAGCCCGATAGTCGTTGTTCCATGGTATATACGTTTGTCTGATAGGAAACAAAGCCTACATTCATAAAACCATGAGCAAACAGATGGTTCATGGCTTTTTTGGTAACCTCCATATTATTAATACCAACAAAACCTGCAGGAAGCCCATATACTTTCCTATCAATTTGAATAGCCTTAATTTTTTGGGGAATTATTGAATCATAAACGCGAGTAGAATTATTAACCGGAGCAAATATTACCCCTTCAATCCCATTTTTTATGAGCGTATTAATATATAATTGTTCTTTTAATGGATTATCCTCAGAATCAGATAAAAGTACACTATACCCTTCGCTATGTGCGGTTAGTTCAATTGCTTTAACTACTTCTGCAAAAAAGCTTTCTCTTATATCTGATATTATAACCCCAATTATCCGAATTTTTTTTCCTCTTAATCCGCGGGCAAATACATTAGGGGCATAGTTAAGTTTTTCAATTGCTTCAAGAACCCTATCGTGTGTTTCTTTATCTACATGACGTGTTTTATTGATAACATGAGAAACAGTTGATATCGAAACATGGGCGCTTTCTGCAACATCTTTCATGGTTGATTTTTTTGGATTCTCGGGTAAAACCATTAAAATCCCCTTTTCTATGAAAATATTGCGCAAACGTTTATATTATCTAAATTTTAACATTTACAATTTTACTTGTCAATCATGGAAAATGATGCAAATTAATCGCACTTTTTATGTGTACCTTCTGGCTCCCTAACTAACCTGGAATTTCCTTAGTTTAATCAGTGAATCTCACTTACTAAATATTCAATCATTAGATACCCTTCTGATACGTGGATCAGTAAATATATCACTAGCATCATCACTGGGAGAAGAAAATTCAGAAATAACTGCTCCTTCGCTTCCGGCTTTAAACCAATGCAGCGTATTCTTTTTAATAGTATATTGGTCTCCCGGTAATAGGATAATTTCATGATATACGTAATAATATTTCTCATCTCCTGCTGGAGGATGAGCCTTGGAATTTTCGGTTTTTTCACCTTCTATATGGAGGTATACTTTACCATATCTACAACGAAAGGTTTCCCTTTTTCCCTCTATACCATCATGGTCGGGATGGCGATGTTCGGGACAAGTTTGATTAGGAAGCAAAACCATTTCTTTTGCACAATACCTCGAGTTGTTTACATATATTACTAGGACAATACCGGTTCTTTCAAAATCATTTAGGCCAAGATCGGCAATTTCCATATCTTCTTTCTCCTTTAGAGAAAGAACAATACCTGCTCTTTGAAAGTATTCAAAAGCTTTTGTCCTTATTTTTTCTTTTTCTTCTTCTTTCATTTTTTTCCCTTCCTTCTTCTTACTATTTTTGAAATTAAAAAATAATCATACAACCTGATCTTCAGGTCCCTTCCAGATCTTATATTGATAATCGTATTTCCAATTGTCCATCGGGATAGAAAGAGATAAGCGTTTCCAGCCAGAGGTTATCCTACTTACTCAGAATATGTCCCGGAACAATCGTCTTAATACTCCCAATCCTCCAATCTGGAATAATATCTAAACAAATATGACCGGCAACGACTATATCCATAAAATTCTCCTATTTGAAAAATGTAAAATATTTTTATTAACTTAAATTCCTTTTGCTATTTCTTTCATAACTTTTGCTTCTTCATTCTGATGGCTGGATAAATGACAGATACTTCTTAATATATGTCTTAATCCTTTAGGATATTCTCTTTGAAAAAATATTTCATCTTGAGGATACATATTTCCTTTTTCGTCTTTTGCTTTAAAATCTAAAGCAGCATAAAATGCTCTTTTAATCTTATTATAAGGAGTGCCTTCTCTTTGAGCCAAAAGCATTGGCCCTACTAATCTTTCATTTTTATCTAACTTACGATACAAATCTCTACCTACTCGAAAAATAGTATCTCCTAATGATTTATTTTGAAATCTAAAAAGTAGATCATCAATATGGTTTTGTAAATCTGGTAGAGTAAGGTCATTGGGATATACCCCATTTAAAGCCACAGCTGATTGCTTCATACATTCCCGAACAGTTTTATAAATTCCTGGTACTTCTAATGCTTCATATATGAAGGTCATTTCTGAGTTATATTGATACCCAATATAAGCTGATGCAGAATGACCAAGATTGTGGATGAAAAGTTTTCTATCTACATAGGCCTTGATATTTTCAACAGCCCAAAGATCCCTAACCTGAGGAAGAAGGTTCTTAAACCCTTTTTTATCTACAATAAGAGTATTATAAGGCTCGGCAAACACCCATAACAAATCTTTTTTCTTATCCTCTTCTTTCATTAGAGGAACCATCTTCCCTATGCTTGATTCTATTAATCCAACCAGTTCATCAAACGGATACTCTTGTGGAAGATAAATTTTTAATTCCTTTCTTAAATAGTCTGCTCCGTTCCTCAAATTCTCGGCAATAATAATATCTAAAGGATTTTTTCTTCTTTTTTTATATCTTAATTGAAGTCCTAGAGCAATTACCGGAACAATTTGAGGTAAGGCATGTTTTCCTACTGCTGTAGCGATAATATCCGCATCTACTATTTCCCGAATAACTGCCTCTTTGTCACCCCCATCTATAGCCCTTACATTTTCTATCAAAATAATTTCATCAGGAAGTTCATTTCTCTTTATTACTAATTTATATTTTCTCTTTTTATTGAGTTCTTTTACCAATTCTTTATTAATATCAACAAAAACAACTTCATACCTAGAACGGGAAAATAACTGACCAATAAATGATCTCCCAATATTCCCCGCCCCAAATTGAAGCATCTTTTTTTTATTCATCATTCTATTCCACGGCTCTATATAAAATAATTTTCTAACTTATTATATGAAAAATTGTGACCTCAACCAAAAATTACTTTTTAGATGCATTTCTATTT
>JAGGYO010000008.1 GCA_021162505.1 bacterium | reverse complement strand
GCTCATTCTAATTGGAGTATTTTATCTTCTGCATGTAAACTATTTATTTAATCTTATATTGGGTCCATTATTCGCCCTTATCTTTGCCAACTGGGGCCGTACGAGAAGAGTAGGAGCATTTTTCTATTCAAATTATGAATCTGGTTTAGGCGGCAGCTACGGGGAATTCGGTTGTTTTGGGGGGATCAATTATTTTGAGAAGAGGTAATCATGATAAATAAAAATAAAGCGAACAATATAATCAGCGAATTTTTAGAGTCATTAGAGGAAAAGGAGTTACTCAAATACGCAAAATTTATATTCTCTTTCGGCTCTGTTACATTAGATGTTCGCTATATACCCAATATTAATATTGGTATTGTTGCAGATAATATTGATGGCAATATTCTAAGGAGATTTAGAAGTGTTATTAAAAAAGTAATGAGAAAAAGCAGGTCCATGCCGCTTTTTCTTACAAAAGATGAGTTTGAAAAATATACAAATTATTTTCCAATTGAATATTATCATATGAAATTTAGACATAATAAACTATATGGAAAGGATCTTTTTACTGATCTTGATATAAAAATAGATGATCTCTTGCCCACTATTAAAAGGGAATTCGCTGCAAAAATATTAAAGTTGAGAGAGATATATTTCGCTACTTCCGGAAAATTCATTTTAAAGCGTGTTCTTTTCAAAAGTATTTCCTCTCTGGTTACCTTTTTAAAATTAATAATCTATATAGATTATAGGACAAATAAGGATAAGTTCAAAAAGATCTTTGAAAATAATTATAATGAACAAAAATTTATGCAGAAGATCAATGGAATTGAGATATTTGAATTTGTTAATGTTTATTATAAACTGAATATTAACTATCTAATGTCTGTTTATAAATATAAGTACAATAATATAAGGGTAGATATTTCACCCGATGATTTTTTTAAAGGTATTGAAGAGTGGAAAAGAATTCAACAATTCATAGAATTAAAAATGTAACCATTTTTTCAATTACTCTTGTATTTTACAATCTTTTTTTAGTGCTTGCCATATTTTTTGTTATTGCCCTGTTCCCATTATTATTCTGGAATAAACGGTTTACGGATCTTTTAAAAAAAATAAAGTATGAAGCACCAAGAGGGAAATATTTGCTTCACGGGGCATCGGTAGGGGAACATAGCGGAACACTTCCATTAACAAATATTTTAAATGACCCTATTTATTCGGTGAACACTACTACGGGATTAAATAAATTGCGAGGACATTATGTTAATGCATCTATGCTTCCTTGGGATCTCCCGTTATTAAGTTATGGTTTTATCAAGAACATTGATAATATAGTCCTGTTTGAAAGTGAATTTTTGCCTAATCTCATTTTTATTGGGAAGATCTTGGGAAAAAAAATATATATATTAAATGGCAGGATATCGCAAAGACGCTTTTTATACTATAGAATTTTAAAAGGGTTTTATAAAGAATTGTTTCATGGAATAGGAAATATTGTCGTTGCAAACAGAGAACAGTGCAATAATTTTCAAATGTTCAGTGATACAGTAAGGATAATCAAAAATACAAAATACTTAAATTTAACAATGAATGAAAAAAGGTCAAATAAAATATTGCTTTTTGCTTCCACGCATAGCAGCGATGAAATATTCATTAAGATGCTCTTAGATGTCCTCCCTGCACAGGAGTTCCCAATTGTGCTTGCTCCGCGGCATATGGGAAGATTAAAAGAAATATTGCACAATTTTAAAAATTTCAATCCAATAGTTTATAAAAATATAAATGTTTTGAAGAATGGAAAGATGTATATAGTGAATTCAATGGGAATAATGAATGAATTATATGAAAACAGCTTTTTGACCTTTATGGGCGGGACATTTGATAAAAAGATCGGTGGACATAATCCCTTAGAGCCCATATCCTTTCAATCACCCATCGTATATGGTGAACATTATGAGAACTTTAAAGGAGAGTACGAATTGATATTAAAGTTAAAATTAGGCAAGATGATCCGCAATCCTCATGAAATTATTAGACTATTTAATGAAAATCCTTTTCGCAATATCCCGATGGAAAGATACAAAAAAGTGTTAGAACAGTTAAAACCAAGTATTAAAGAAATAAAAATATTATTCAATAATCCGAATAATTTGAAAGATACGAAGTATTTATAAAAAATATTAAAATAATACTTGACAGGAAATATTTATTTGCTATAATGTCTTTTAGCTCTTTAAAAAATCAATTACCCCCCCTTGGTACAAAGTATGAATTTAGGTGCCTGAGGCGGGGGAATTATTTTTATAAAAAAACTTGACTTTTATATTTTTTTTTGATACAATACAATTTCGAAAAAATAACGAACTTTTTAATTTAATATTAGAAAGTTGCTCTTTGACTAAATGCGAAAGGTGATGAATTAATCACAAAAGTTATTTCCTTTTTAATTTTGAGAGTTTGATCCTGGCTCAGAGCGAACGCTGGCGGTATGCTTTATACATGCAAGTCAAAGTAAAGTCCTTCGGGACCAGCTTGGCGCACGGGTGAGTAACACGTGAGAAATCTACCCTAAAGATTGGGATAAACTGGGGAAACTCAGGGTAATACCGGATAATATCATTTGATACATGTTGAATGATGAAAGATGGCCTCTGCTTGCATGCTATCACTTTTGGATGATCTCGCGGCCTATCAGCTTGTTGGTGAGGTAATGGCTCACCAAGGCAGTGACGGGTAGCCGGCCTGAGAGGGCGATCGGCCACATGGGGACTGAGACACGGCCCTGACTCCTACGGGAGGCAGCAGTCGGGAATATTGCGCAATGGGCGAAAGCCTGACGCAGCAATACCGCGTGAAGGATTAAGGCTTTTCTAGTCGTAAACTTCTTTTAGAGTGGAAGAAAAGGGTCAATTAAATAAGTTGATTCCTGTGACGGTACACTCTGAATAAGCCCTGGCTAACTCCGTGCCAGCAGCCGCGGTAATACGGAGAGGGCAAGCGTTGCTCGGAATTACTGGGCGTAAAGCGTACGTAGGTGGAATTGTAAGCAATCTGTGAAAACTTAAGGCTTAACTTTAAGCGTGCAGGTTGAACTGCAATTCTAGAGTGCAGGAAAGGTAAGTGGAACTCCCGGTGGAAGGGTGGAATCTGTAGATATCGGGAAGAACACCAGAGGCGAAGGCGACTTACTGGCCTGCTACTGACACTGAGGTACGAAAGCTGGGGGAGCGAACAGGATT
>JAGGYO010000181.1 GCA_021162505.1 bacterium | reverse complement strand
TATATGGATTATTATAATAAAGAAAGAATGCATTCATCGCTCAATTACAAATCTCCGTATGAATATTTAGAGGAGATAAAATTTGGAGAAAATTATGAAAAGTGATATAATCAGAATTGATGAAGTGTTAACTAATAAATGCTCTTTTTTGTCTCATTTTAGGGGGTGCATTTCATTCACGAGTATTTAAGAATTTAGCAATTAATACTTGACATATCTTTCAATCTATACTTTTTTTTATTAGTTTTGCGGTATAATGGTAAGTGATTTTAAATGAATTGAGATTATAATTTTAAATATGAGATTATTACGGATTCTTTCAAAATCCTCCTAATGACTTCGTCATTTTTGATTTGACTTTAAGGAATCTTCTATCTGTTTTCATTGCATTTTCTTTTGAACCTTTGAACTTTTGAACCTTATTTGGTAACATCCCTAATATGGACAAGCCCTGAGCACAGGCACATCAACCAGGCAACTCTTTCGCGAGGACAAGGTTAAGATCTTGAAGTTTTTGAAAAAGATCGACCTCTTATAAAGAAAATGTAATATAGAATTGAAGAGATAAGGTAAAGTGTAATCGTAGCAATGAAAATATCGTTGAATCCGTATTTTTCAATGATTTTTCCTCCAAAAAATGCAGAAAATATCCATGCACCCGTCCATGCTGTGGATGTGATGGAGTTTGTAAGGAACTGAAACTTCTTTTCAACATGCTCCATAGTAAAATTACCAACCAATGGCTGACTCATGTTCATAAGTGTCGCTCTTAAGAAAAATGAAACAGCAACGATCCAAAAAACATTTGAAAAACCCAATAAATAGAAGAATGGTATGGATAGCAATTGAGATATAACAACGCTTTTCATCATACCAAAATATTTTTTGAATATGGGACCTGAAAGAATCCCTACGAACATAAAAGCCTGTGAAATTGCGAAAAGAATACCCAATCTTGAAGGGACCATGTGAAATTTGTATCTAAAAAAAAGATTTAAAAAAGGTATTATCATGCCGGCACCCAGTCCAATAATAAATTGAGGAATTGCTATTTTTAAAACGAATTTATAAGGAAAGCCCTTCAATGATAATTTTACTCCCTTATGTTCATTATCCATATTCTTTGTAGAAATTTTCTCAAGCGCAAAATATGAAAGAAGGATTAAAAATGCAGCCAATGTAAATGTCAATTGATATCTAAAAATAGTTAAATGAATAAATGCACCTGTAGCTTTATAGAACAAGCCGCCAAAAATATTCCCTATGAATCCTGAGGCAAGCATAATGGCAAATGATATTGAAAAAATATGTGTCCTTTCCTTTGCATTAGAATTACTCATATAAAATGGTCCGGATATCACCATAATAATCGTGAACAGAATACCTTTTATAAATGAAGATACAAGGATAACATCCTTTCTTATAACAAATACCTGTAAAAGAATAGTTATCGCTAATAATAAGGGAGTTATCCGTAAAATATTCTTGATCTTGATACGAGGCAAAATAATGGCAATTGGAATAGCGAACAATGCACTTCCAAGGGAAGCAGCAGCCAGAACGCTGCCGATAAAACCTTCTTTGAAACCGGCTTCTTTTAAAAAGAGATTGTACATGAGCATATAAATAGAATTGCCAAGACCAATGAAAAAGAAAGTCCATAGAAAATTCCGTATGTTCTTCTGAAAAAGTTTTACACTTTCTAAATATTCTTTTAATTCCAAATTAATTTTATGAAACATTTTAAATGATCTCTTTTATTTTTTTTAAAATAAGTTCCGAACTATTGCCTTTACCGTAAGCATATACATATTTACCGTTCATATTAGAATATACTTCATTATTGTTCAAAATATTTCGCACTTTCTTTAAAATATGTTCTTTTTTCGTACCAAGCAATATCCCCGTACCTTTTTCAATCACTTCCGGTCTCTCGGTTCGTTCTCTCATAATCCCCATGGGAATTCCGAGATAACCTGCTTCTTCTTGGATACCGCCGGAATCCGTGATAATGAACTTTGACTTTTTTAATATTTTTATCAAGGGTATATAATCCAACGGCCCAATGAGCTCAACCTTGCTGCTTTTTAATATTCTATGAACATTATCTTTCACAATTGGATTTGGATGTACAGGAAAAATGAACTTATACTGAGAGAATTCATTTGACAGTATTCCCACGGCTTCACATGCATTTTCTAATTGCTTACCCCAATTTTCTCGCCTATGCATTGTTATTAGAACATATTTTTCTTCTCTTACAATATCTTTACTAATATTTTTTACGAGATCAATTATGGTATTTCCTGTAATGAATATCTTATCTTTTGAAATACCCTCTTTTGCAAGGTTCGTATATGCCTTTTCCGAAGGCGCAAAATTAAAATGAGCGATTTGACCGATGAGTTTTCTGTTCATCTCCTCGGGAAAAGGGTTCTGATTATCCCCCGTCCTTAATCCTGCCTCAATGTGCACAACCTTTATATTGGCATTGAAAGAGGCAATTGCAGATACAAGCGCGGTGGTCGTATCTCCTTGGACCATTGTGATAGAGAACTCTTCTTTTTGAAAAAGTTCTGCTAATTTCATAAAGTATTGACCGGAAAAATCGTTCAAACCATTTCTTTTTATTTTAAACCTATAATCAGGGAGAATGGAAAATTCATTTAATACTTTTTCAATGAGTTCCACATGCTGGCCACTTATTATAAGCTTAAAAACTAATTTTTCTTTTTTCAGGAGCTTAATAATCGGGATCAATTTCAAGGTATCGGGACGGGTGCCAACAAAAACACCAATACTTTTCAAACAAGCCCTCTCCAATAATTGAGCATATCCTCCAATGTGTTTTCAATGGGAGTACTTGACTTCCACATGAATTTTGCCAATATATAAGAAGGACTAACATTTATAATATTGGTATCTAATTTTCTTAGCCGCTTCTTATCAATAACTACTTTGATATTATTATTAGTTGAAAAAGATAATAATTTATCAAGAAGATTCCGATATTGATATGTGTTTCCGGAAGCTAATATGACTTTTTCAAAATTATCGGGTTTCTCGGAAATTATTTTATAATAAAAATCAATTACATCTCTTACATCCAATAGATCCCTGCCAATATCGAGATTGCCTACAAGCAGTTTACTACCATTATTCTTTTCCAATAACGCAATTTGATGGGCAAAACTCGACATAGAAAAAATATCCCTTTGGCCGGGACCGAGATGTCCAACAGGTTGGAGTATAATACCTTTTATAGCATTTATATTTTTATAATATTCAATCAATTTTTCCCCTGTAAATTTGGAGATGGAATAGGGATTATTACATTCATAGGATGATTTCTCATTAATTCTGCCTTTTTTGGAATTATATACTTCTATTGTAGAAACAAAAATGAAATATGGTACTGTTTTTATTTCCTTTAAGGATTCCAGGACATTGATAAGTCCTTCCACATTGATTTTAAAGGTGTATTGAGGATTTTCTATTGATTGTTTAACAGAACTCTGTGCAGCAAGAAAAAATACTACATTGGGTTTTACTTTTTTTATGATGGACCTAACTTCTTCAAAATCCGAAATATCCATTTTGAAATAGTTCTTATCATTCTTATAAAGAAGATCACTGTAGAATATCTTATTTTTAGTACCGTTCAATTTCTTTTTTAAATAAGTTCCTACAAATCCCTCCGATCCAATTATTAAAACTCTGTCCATTTATTTGACCTCATATACCATAATAGGTTTAGCTTTTCCTTTTAACTGTTTTTCCCCAATTTGTTCTATCTTATATTTATTCTTTAATTTTTTCTTTGTCCATGGAGATATAAGAACTTGGGCATGCTTGGAAACACTTTCAATTCTCTCCGCAACATTTACCGTATCGGAAATTGCAGTGAAATCCATTCTCTTTTCCGTGCCGATATTTCCTACAATTGCAGAACCTGAATTAATACCGATCCCAATATCCATATCTATATTGAATTTTTTCTTAATGGTTTTTTTAAATTCTTTTAGGTAATTTTTCTTTATTTCCAAGCCGCATTGCACTGCCTCATCCGCATGATTATCAAAAATGATTGGAGCTCCAAAGATCACCATTACGCAATCACCTATAAATTTATCCAAAGTACCGTTATGTTTAAATATGAATTCGCTTACAAAAGTGAAAAATGAATTTAGTATCTCAACTATTTCTTTCGCTTCCAAATTAGATGAAAGAGGAGTAAAACTCCTGATATCAATAAACATTATGCTAACATCTTCTTCCTTTCCTCCAAGCTGTAATGTGGTATCCCCTGATATGGTCTCAACTACCTGATCAGAAAGATACCTTTTAAGATTGTTTTTTATATCTTCTTCCTTTTTGATCTTTTCAAAAAGGAGCGAATTATCAATGGAGATACCGACATATGACGAGAATATCTCTAAAAATTCAATGGTCTCCTCATCAAATGCATCGGTAAGTTCATTTTTGCCGATATAAATTCCCCCAAGTAATTCCTGATTCTTACTTAATAGTGGATTGATAATAAGAGAATTAACAGCTTTTAATCCTAATTTATCTATATCCGTATCCTTTAAAATAAAGGTCTCTTTACTTTTTTTCAATCGTTTAATATGTTCTTTTAATACAAGGTCTGCTGGAGAATCGATCTTTTTGGAAACAAATTTATGATTTCCATCGGGCTCAATAATAAAAATAAAACCAAAATCACCATTTACCACATCCAGTGCTAAGGAAAGGATAATTCTTAATAGAACTTCCATATTAAAAATTGAGTTGATCATGGTACCGACCTTATACATTAACTCATAGTTCTTTAAGCGACGGCTTGTTTCTATCTCTTTTACCTTAATTTTCCCTAAGATCTCCCTGATATCACCAAATGTGTCATCTTCATCATCATAGGATGAAACCATTATTTCCAATTCATTCAAAGGGTCAAATTCAGCTATCTTTTCATTTTTCTTCTTTTTGCTCAATGAGGCTTTTTCATCTAAGAAATAAATGATCGTATTGCCAAGTTTGATCTCATCTCCGGAAGTCAATTTGACCTTATCTATTTTTTTACCATTGACCAATACGCCGAATTTGCTTTTTTTATCCAGGATATAATAAATATCATTATCAAAGTAGATCTCACAATGGTTTCTTGAAACAAAGATATCCGTTAGAACAATATCATTACCGGGTTTTCTGCCTATAGATATTACATCCGATTTTATTGGAAATTCTATAAGATTTTTCTGTGGGTCATTATAAACTAATTTTTTCACACTAATTATTTATAAATTATCTCTTTCTTTTTTTGTGTAGTTTCTTTCTCGTTCTCTATAACAAGTTTTTTCAATATTTTTTCAAAATCCTCGTTCATAACAGCTTTTTTGTCTCTTTTTGTTCTCCCATCCAAACTTGCATCCAGAGGGGTTTTTATCTTAATATATTCTGTCAAAGCTACTCTGATGGGCGTAAAACTATTGTCCTGAGGGCGTTGCTTTAATAAACTATATCCCACAGCCCCGGCGGCTAAATAATTTGATGTTACCATGGTGTACTGCTTATCCAGAACAATTGGAGTTCCATCGACGAACTTTGCATCACAAAGTTTATTTTTTGTTGAAAAGTTGGGATTATAGACCACCCTTACTCCGGAGATTTGTGTATCCCTTCTCTTTCCTGAAAAACCTATCTGCAATATCTTAACAAGATCTGCACCGCTGATCTTAACAACAACCGCAGTATTTCCAAACGGTAATGTTTGATAAATATCTTTGCCTATTATTTCACCTGATGGAAGATCGGCACGCATTCCGCCTCTATTAAAGAGAGCAAAGTCCGTTTTATACTTCCAACGCAAGGCATCTGCTATAAGATCACCTAATATTGTTTCATCATTTCCTCTTGAAACAGGTTTGCGGGCAATACCAACCACTTGCTGGAGATCACTTTCATTTTTTGCAATATAATCATTGACCATTTTCTCAACTGCTTTATCAGGAGGAGCACTATCCACAAACGGGGTATAATTGGTCCCGGAATATTTGATGATCCTCTTATGGTTTTTATCTATATAGAGGTCCAATCTACCAAGAGCAGAACCATGTGAATAAGCCTGGACAACAAGGGTATGGTTCCGAGGGTCTTCGTAAGGTGGGTAAAGTCCTGTATGTGAATGACCGCCTAAGATCACATCAATCCCGGGCACGAGTTCGGCAAGATCTTGATCCTGCAATCCAAACCCTTTTTTCTTGTAAATATACTCTACAAATTCTTTGGTTCCGTATTTTAGTCCCTTTGCCATAGCTGCCTTTTCATATTCGATAAGAATAGAATATTTTTCCGGTACATGATAAGAAATACCAGTATGACCAGCATCAATGATTATATCACATCCCATTTCCCTTAATTCATCCCTATATTCCATTAATGTAGTTGCTGTCAATTTAAATCCAAACCCTTCTAAATTTTCCTTGGGTTCTAATGTAGGCATATCATCCGTAATAATGCCAATAATTCCAATTTTCACATCTCCATAATCAAATATTTTATATGGCTGAAGATTTTTCCATTTAGGTATTTCGCCGGTTTCATTTTCAACGAGATTTGCGCATAATACAGTGCTTTTTGAAGATTCGACTAAATGCTTTACCGCATCCATCCCTTTATCAAAATCATGATTTCCTAATATCCAAAATTGATATCCGGCTTTTTCAAAAAAATCCAAAACCGCTTGACCTTGGGTTCTCTCACCAACAGGAGTCCCCTGCCAAATATCACCGATATCTGCAACGAGCACCTTAGCGCCCGTTTTCTCTGCTTCTTTTTTCACTTCCTTTATTAAGGTAGTAATCGATGCTGCACCGCCTAACTTTGGTGGAAATTCAGGGTTCATCCAAAATGCTGTGGCTGGACCAATACCTCCATGAATATCGTTTGTATGCAAAATTATTATATGCTCTATATCATTTTGAGCAAAGATCAGTGAAAAAATAAATAAAAAAATAATTGAATATGTTTTTTTCATATATACTCCATTTAGAAATTATAATAAATAATTCCTTTTTTTCAAGTATTATTTACTTTTTATCGTGTTGATATTTTATTACCTTTACC
>JAGGYO010000328.1 GCA_021162505.1 bacterium | reverse complement strand
GAAGGGAAAGATTTCAATGATTTCAAACATTCCATCCAATTACAAGATAGTATCATAAGAAGATTAGAAATAATTGGTGAGTCGATTTCAAAATTACCGGAGGAGATTTATGCAAAATTTCCTATAGTTCCGTTGAAAAATATTATAGGAATGAGAAATATATTGATCCACGAGTATTTTGGAATAGATATTGAACTTACATGGGAGGTTGTCAGTAGAGATCTTCCGGAATTGAAAATTGAAATAAATAGGGTCAAAAATTCACTATAAATTAGTCAAATATCAAAGGCAAAGGTCGAAAGTGACGAGGGTGCTGGGTTCTGAATGACGAGGGGGGGATAGATTCCGTTGTCAAGCACGCAATGACAGAAAGGCAGGGTTGTTCACGAACGGTCTCTACATTTAGTTGTTTTTTAAACCTGACTATGCTCTGCCTGCCTGCGCGTGTCCGCACGCAGACAGGTGTGCTCAGTGGTATATCCAGCACCTTCTTGGTGCTGTGGTTATTAAATTCTTTGTTTAAAGGTTCAAAGTTCCAAGTTCAAGGTTAAGATAGCAAGGCAATAAATATTAAAAAATTGATATTAAATTTTGAATGTTCTGAATTTTCCGTTCTCTCTTAATTTTTTATCATGAGTGAATATCACTATTGTTCGCTCATCTTTTTCAACGAGTTCTAAAAGTATTTTTGTAAAATGATCGTCAAGATCCGCTGTGGGTTCATCCATAAAAATATATTTTGTTTTAGAGGAAAAGACGCCTGCCAACAGCACCCGCCTTTTTTCAGACGATGAGAGTGTTTGAGGATTTCGTTCTAATAATTCGTTGAGTTCAAAATATTTTATCATGCTATTATTTATACTGTTATTTGAAAAAAGTTCTAATTCACTTTTTACACTCAAAGTTAAAAGCTGATAGTCGGTATTTTGTTCAACAAAGGCAATATTCAATGGAATGTCAAAATGATCGATATTAATACCGTCATACTTAATTGTTCCGGTAAACTCTGTGTAAAACCCGGTGAGGATACGAAAAAGAGTAGTTTTCCCTGCGCCAATATTTCCTATGATTATAAATGGTTTCCCTTCCTCAACGGTAAGATCCAAATCTTTGAAAATATTTTTTTCTTTATAAGAATATCCCATTTCTCTGATTTTGATCATATCACATATTTCCCTTTTAAAAAGAATAAGGCAATTACAAGTAGAATGAGGACAAGGTAAATAAAAGAACCCATATTGAATTTATCTTTTTTCTTTTCAAAATATTGAGCATTCTTTGAAATTCCTTTCCTCTCAACCGAAATTGACATAAAATAAATTCTTTTATAAATACTAACAAAGAGCGGCACCAGTAAATTTTTATAAATTTTCAGGGTTTGCCAGAACCCCTTATTAGACCTTTTAATACGAATCAGAGCGTAGAACCGCATAACCTTTATTTGGTGTGAAATAACAGGAAGAAACCTATAAGATGCGTATAAGGGTATTGTTAAAAACTTTGTGATCCGACATTTTTCAATGGAATAAAAAATTACTTCACTGTCAAGTGATTGTAAGATCGCCATTATAAAAACCATGGAAATCATAACAAAAGCAACATTAATCCCAATAATAATACTCTCTTTATAAATAGAAATAAAATGATACTGAAAGAGCAGGGTATTCCCTTTTCTGAAGATAATTTGAATAATGAAAATAATTAAACTTGAATAGAGCATGGTGAGGAAAAACTTCTTCGATATTTTGCCTTTAAAAATAAAAGAAAATAGAATTAGAATAGAAAGGAATATCAAGGCAAAAGTCAATGTTTCATTGTAAAAGATAAAAATGGATAAAATAAGTGTTGCTGCAAATCTAAGTACCATCCAAAATCTCCTCAAAATCAATCATTTTAAGTCCTTTTGGTAATTTATTCTTTTCATTTTCCAAAACAATAACTAAACGCTTTTTATTTACCCAATTTTTCAGAAATTCCACAATTAGATTTGAAAAATATTCGTCAAGAGATGAAAAAACTTCATCTAAAATAAGAATTTTGGGAGATAGGAGAATATTGGACAATAAAATAACTATTTTCTTTTCACCATAAGACAGAGTATCGATCTGCCTATTAAGAAGATGTTCTATTTTAATGCTGTTCATTAGGTCTTTTAGCGTATCTTTATCAGATTTTAATTCCATATTTACCCTGTGGAAGAATAATTGGTAGTCGGGATTTTGAAATACAATGCCAATGTATTTACCAAGTTCGTTCTTTTCCATTTTGTTTACTTCAATATTATTTATAAAGATCTCGCCCTTTTTAATATAATGAAGATAGTGAGGAATAATACCTGATATTGAATAAGCAAGCGTTGTTTTACCAGTCCCGCCTTTTCCATATAATCCATAAATACCATTGTCTTGTATTTCATAATTTATATTTTTCAGAATGATCTCATTATCGGAAGAAGTGATACTTAAATTATTGATATTGAGCATATTCACCTAATGTTTTAAATTGTAAAGATTGTTTTTTTTCAATACCGTGATAACACTTTTTACAATAAAAAAATTAAGAAACCCACAGATAATTCCACCCACAAGGGATATACCAATATAAAATCCCGTAAGTAAAAGTGTGAATTTATCTAATACGGTTAGAACCACAAGTAATCCCCCCGCATTGGCAATGATAGTCGCTAAGATCACCCGCATTTTTTGTGGTTTAGTTATAAAATAAATGAGATCTATTAACAATCCGGGTAATGAAAAGGACAATAATGATAATACCCCGTTG
Organism: bacterium; assembly: GCA_021162505.1. Taxonomy (GTDB): domain Bacteria; phylum AUK180; class AUK180; order AUK180; family AUK180; genus AUK180. Next base: position 3,403 of record JAGGYO010000328.1, on the reverse strand, counting down.
GTGCCGTAAAATCCAAGGACAGTCATTAATATTGCCTGTATTAAACCGATAAAAAATGCCGTAAAAGCATAATTGGAAAGTTCTCTTCCCATGATCAAAGCTATGAAATACAAACCGCCTATTATTGATCCACCGGGTATTGCAAGTGATGTTTTTATTAATCGTGAGATTATTGCAAAAAGCGGTTTTAGTCCCGTGGCAGTTGCCGCCATTAGTCCTATGAGTAACAAATCATAGAATGAGGGTTTAAAACGGATCTTGTTTAACATAATTGAAATTATACAAAAATATTAGATTAAATACAAGATCTATCGCTTCTCTTAAATAATTGAAGATCAATGGAGTTAAATTCTTGAGAAAAGGTAAGACTTTCAAATATCTTTGAATCCAAAAGTTTATTATCGTATAATTGGCTAATATTTTCAAATTTATCATTGTACACCTGTATGTGAAGAATTGAGTCAATATTTTCCAAATTAATCTTAGATACTCTACCACCGAACTTGGTTATGAAAGAAATAATATGGGTTATAATGAAAACAAAAAACCGTTCACTAATATTGAAAAATACTGCTTTGCGGTTAAGAGAAATCTTGTCATTATAAAACATTCCAACTGTTTCTCTCATTATTTTTACAATATCGATTTTATTTTTCAAAAAATGAAATGTCTCATTATTTATCAAATTTTTTATATACTCAAGCCGGATCGCTCTATTTTGTAGTAACACGATCTCTTTGGTGAATTGTTTGGTAGTTTCTTTTTTTGTAAGGTTTCCCCCTTTTTTCACTAAATCATTATAGTAGAACATATTTGTAAGATTATTAGCAGAATTTGTCAGTATCTGATTAATGCCTTCTTGTATCTCATTAAACATCTTGTTTTTTTCTTTCAATTGTTCTTTGAATTTTTGACTGATCTCAATATAATCTTTGGATGTTTTCAGTAGGGAGTAAATATTAAATATGTCAAAGGAAATATTTTTTACAATAATGTCAACATTGAATATAGGAGAGATTATTGTATAAACAAAGTGAAATGTTTCTTTTCCGGAATTTAAAGCAAATGTAAAATATGGTTTTGGAAAATACTTCATGAGAATATAATCCATCTTATGCTTATCAAATAGCTCTCTTTCAATGCCGATCTCTTCACAATGGTACAATATGGTCTTATTGCCGTATTTTTCATTAATTATCATATAAGAACTAAATACTTCGGTCTTTTTCATTAATAGACCTACATTTTCCAAAAATTCAGTCGGCGATTGGGTTTTAAAACCCTCCAATTTAATATTATTTAATGTTTGTATAATGGTATTATTCATCCTTATTTTGAATATATCATTGGAGAGAAAGAAGAGAAGTGTGGAAAAGATCAAGATCGTAATGGTCAAGACCCCCACAGGGAAATAGTATCCTTTGATTGCACCAAAATAGAGTATATATCCGTATAAGAAAGTGAATAGGGTTAAAAAATAGACAACCATGATGTTTTTAATAATGGGCTTCTTTGGTTTTAAAATGAAGACCAGGATAAGATCAACTATAAAGTAAATTGTTGCAAGGAGCATTAGATGAATATAATTTGTTAGTATATTGCTCATACTGGAAATTGATTTGTAAAAAGCAACCGATGCAAGGGTTAAGAGTGTAAATTCCACTACACGCATGAGCAGAACATTCCACATAGCATTGGACATAACAATAGGTGAAGTTTCAATGCCGATGATTTTTTTAATGACAAAATAAAGATATTTATAGATCAATGTGCCTATGATGATCATTAGCATGGTCCAGATGGGTCCATAAGAAAAAAAGCACAGAACAATGAATACGAGAATAAATGAATAATTAATATATTTTGATAGAGTAAATTGTAGACTCCCTGCAATAATATAACAAAAAAGAAGGAAAAGGAATCCCCAGAAGTGGAAATTTTTATAAAAAATTGAATTGAATTGCCAAATAATAAAGAGAAAGAGAAATAGAAATACTAAAGTAATAATAAATTTTAAGAAGTTTTTGTTCATCCCCATGTTTGTATTATATCACTTTTAAATTTAAAATCAAATTTAATCTTTAAAATAATCCACAAAAACATCAACAAGTTCCGGGTCAAACTGCGTTCCACGGTTATTAATGAGCTCGGTAATTGCATATTCTATGGTGAAAGGTTCTTTATAAGGTCTTTTGGATATCATGGCGTCAAAAGAATCTGAAATTGAAACTATTCTCGCTAAGATAGGAATGTTCTTTCCCTGCAAATTCATAGGATAACCCCCGCCATCCCAGCGTTCGTGATGATGTAATATAACATTCCCCACATTTTCCAATCCTTCAATGCCTGAAATAATTTTTTTACCGATATTAGAATGGGTCTTTATGACTTCTCTCTCTTTTTTTGTTAATTTCCCTGGTTTTAGTAAGATCTGATCAGGAATTCCGATCTTGCCAATATCGTGTAATACTGATGCAAAATGCAGATCTTTTTTCTGCTCGAAACTCAGATTAATGCGATTAGCAATAAACATTGAATACTTTACCACTCTATTTGAATGTCCCCCTGTTGATGAATCCTTTGCCTCTATTGTCTCTGCAAGTGATCCTAAAATTTGGAAATGTAGTTTTTCATTATTTTCTACCAGCATAAGATTTTCCACTAAAATGGATACTTGTTCTGTAAAAAATTTTATTTCCTCAATTATCTGATCATTAAAAAGTAATGAAGATTCCTCAGATGTTGCAACCGTTAGTATTCCATAGGTCTTCTTCCTCGTTTTAATGGGTATTACAATAAATTGCCTCGAAAAACTCTTCTCAGGGTATTTTTTTCTATTGATATACTGAGGATCTTTCGTGCGGTCAAGAACAAGAATGGGTTCGCCGAGAATTGCTGCACGAACTACTGATTCCCTCATACCCAAGCCATCTTTTAATTTTAATGGTAATTTTAATTTTTTAATATACTCTTTTGGAAGACCGAAACTGACCCTTCCTTCAAGGGTTTTATCTTCTTCGTTTATAAGCATTATCCCAACTCTGTGAAATCCGAATATCTGACGGATACCTCGGCATATTATTTCAAGGATGAAATCAATATCTGCCATTTCTGATACGGCAAAATGAATGATCTCATTGATTGCCTCCAATCGTTCATTGATTTTTAGACAATAGTGCTCGGGAAAATTTGTTTTTAACAGAGATATCTCTTTTCTTAAACGCTCATTTTCTATACGCAATTCTTCTATGATAATTTTATGATCTTTCATATATTGTATTATATAAAAAATATACAAAAAATCAAAATATCGATTTGAATCATCGAAAAACATCCCGAAACACCCCCCTTTGCATCATTATAATTTCATCCCGAAAGTTGTATAATATACCTCTATTAATGG
>JAGGYO010000228.1 GCA_021162505.1 bacterium | reverse complement strand
GCTGATCTCTTCACGTTCATTAATACTTAACTGATAACAATGGGACATATGCAACTCCTTTCTTTTGGTATATTATACCAAAGTTAAGTGTTGCATTTGAAACTTGAACCCAAGATGGCACCTGCTGGTGTAAATTTTAGTGAGGTAGTTAAAATGATTTAAGAAAAGATTTATTAAAAAATATTTGCTCTAATAGAATAAATAGAGATATAATTAAAATGCTACTTTTTTAGGTTATGTATTAAAAAATATAATAATTTTTTAGTTTGAATTTTTTTATTCGATAAGTTAAATTACAAATAACAAAAAAGATATATCAAATTTTTAAATTCAAGGAATTAAAGTATCAATGAACTACAAGAAATGGTTTAAAAAAAGCAGTCAAGAGATTGCCTTTATTGCCAAAGACCCGATTTTGCTTTTGGCTGTTTTGCTTATCTTTGGCTCATTGATTATTTTTATTCTTTACCCCCTTTGCAAAGTTATTACCGCAAGCGTTTTTTCAAAAGGCCAATTTTCTTTTATCGTTCTTAAAGATGTAATATCTAACTGGTATTTCAGGCAAGGTTTTTATAATAGTATTATTATGGGGACGTTGACATCAATAATTGGAGCTGGCATAGGGTTTCTCTTTGCCTTTACCCTGGCACGGACTGACATTCCTTTCAAAAAATTTTTTCATCTAGTCGCTATTATTCCAATCATTTCTCCACCATTTATCGGTGCTATGGCTATAATAATGCTTTTTGGTAATAATGGGCTTATCACCTCCGGCCTTTTGGGAATTAATAATTTTAAAATTTACGGTTTCCGCGGGCTTTTATTCGCTCAGGTAATAACATTTTTCCCGGTAGCCTATATTACCCTTCGAGGTGTGTTGGAATCTATTAGTCCTACTTTGGAAGATGCTGCTTTTGACCTTGGGGGTTCGCGTTGGAAAGTTTTTAAAAAAGTGACTTTGCCTTTGGCAATTCCCGGCATAGCCAGTGCCATCTTGATACTTTTTGTAGAAACTTTAGCTGATTTTGGGAATCCATTAATTTTGGCCGGAAGTAAATTTCCCATACTCTCTGTCCAGGCTTACCTGCAGATTACCGGGATGTATGATCTCCCTAGCGGAGCTGCCCTGGCATTGATTCTTTTAATCCCTTCGATTTCGGTTTATTTTTTACAGAAATATTGGGTATCACGTAAAAAATATATCACCATTACCGGAAAACCTACTGCCTCAAGCCATAAGGTTGTTAGCCCAGCCGCTAAATGGATTTTATTCGCTTTTTGTTCTTTTCTTGCTTTTATTATTTTGTTAATTTATTTTACTATTTTATGGGGTGCTTTTGCCAAAGTCTGGGGTTTCGATAATTCCCTTACCTTGAATAATTTTAAATACGTTTTTAGCGTAGGATTTAGAGCAGTCACCGATACACTAATTATCGCTGTCACCTCTACCCCTATAGCTGGAATTTTAGGGATGATTATTGCTTTTTTAGTAGTACGGAAAAAATTTCCCGGGAGACGGGAAATGGAATTTGCTTCTATGTTAAGTTTTGCAGTGCCGGGGACAGTAATTGGAATTGGATATATTTTAGCATTTAATAACCCTCCGTTTGCATTGACCGGTACATTTCTTATCCTTATGTTAAATTTTGTTTTCAGGTATATCCCGGTAGGTATTCAATCGGGAGTTGCTATTCTTCGACAAATTGACCCTTCTATTGAAGAGGCAGCCGTAGACTTGGGCGCAGATTCTCAATACACCTTTAAAAAAGTAACTCTCCCTCTGATGGTACCAGCTTTTTTTTCTGGATTAATTTACTCTTTTGTCCGGGCAATGACAGCAATTTCTGCAGCTATTTTCTTAGTTTCCGCTAATTGGAATTTAATGACTGTTCAAATCATGTCACAAGTTGAATCAGGAAGATTGGGGGCGGCCTCTGCTTTTAGCGTTATATTGGTTGGAATAATATTGCTTGCAATTCTGATTATCAGGCTTATCCTTAATTTGTTTTATGGTAATTTCGGCGGCACGATGCTAAAGATTTAAAGGAGAAAATAATGAGTGTTAAATTAGTGAATATCAGTAAAATATTTGGAGATCAGGGAAATGCTCAGAAAAAAGTGGTAGCAGTTAATGATGTTAACCTGGAAATTAAGGACGGAGAAATGGTAACTTTATTGGGACCTTCAGGTTGCGGGAAAACAACCACCTTAAGAATTGTTTCTGGATTTGAAACTCCAACTACGGGCGAAGTATGGATATCCGGAAAAATGGTGAATAGTATTCCACCTAACAAGAGAGATACTTCTATGGTTTTCCAAAGCTACGCTATTTTCCCCCATCTTTCTGTAGCTCAGAATATCGGTTTTGGCTTGGAACTTAAAGGCTGGGAAAAGAAGAAAATAGAAAAAGAAGTTAGAAGAATTATGGAAATCATGGAATTTCCGGAATTATACAACCGGAGACCCGAGCAATTATCGGGAGGACAACAACAAAGAGTGGCTTTGGCCAGAGCTATTATAAACAAACCTAGTGTATTACTCTTTGATGAACCGCTTTCCAATTTAGATGCAAAGCTTAGAGTTCAGATGAGAATGGAAATCCGGAAAATCCAAAAAGCCTTTAGTATTACGAGCATATATGTGACTCATGATCAGGAAGAAGCTTTGACCATTTCAGACAGGATTGTAGTAATGAATGAAGGAAAAATTATGCAGGCAGCAACCCCTATTGAAATTTATTCTTATCCTAAGAATAGATTCGTTGCCGACTTTATCGGACGAGTTAATTTTCTCCCCGGTAAAATTATAGAAAATAAGGAAAAAACTTTACTAATTGATTTTGGAATTTGCCAAAAAGAAATAAAATCCCGATATGGAGATTTCAAAGTAAACGAAAGTGTTATTATAGTTGTTCGTCCTGAATCGTTAAAAATGTCTTCCGGTGAGAAAAAAGATCCTCATTTTATTCAGGGAGAAATTAATAAATTAGTTTATCTTGGCCCAACAATCGAATACGAAATCGAAGTTAAGGGGCTTTCTCGAAAAATATTCGCAGTTACCTATAATCCTATCGAGGAAGGATTTTTTGAGGTAGGGGATTTAGTAAATATTGATTTTAAACCTATTGCAGCTCATATCCTATCGCAAAAAGATAAAAAGTAGTATATAATAATCAATAATTGTAATTTAAACTACTATTTTTTTACATGCACAGAAATTTACGGAAAAAAAGAACCCACAGAAAGGAGGACAATAAAGAACGCTAAATATCTTTTAAATAATGTAAAAAATTTTAAATAGGAGGATTTTTTAAGAAATGAAAAAATTAATTTTAGTATTTGCATTGATTACTTTATGTGTGTTTGCTCTGAATATTGCTGCTGTAGCAGCTGATAAGGTTGTTATATATGCTAGTGTTGATGAAGGCAATGCCAAAAAGATATTAGATGCCTTTTCTGCTCAAACAGGTATTACAGCAGAATTTGTTCATTTATCTTCGGGACCAGCTATGGCTAGAATTACTGCTGAAGCGAATAACCCCCAAGCAGATGTCTGGTTAGGAGCTCCAAGTGAAAATCATGTTGTGCTCAAAGAAGAAGGATTGACTATCCCTTATATATCAGCTGCAATGGAAAAATTAGACCCAAGTTTTAAAGACCCAGATGGTTATTGGCGTTCTTTTTATATGAACCCCATGGCTCTTTGTATAAACACAGAAGCGTTAAAAAAAGCAGGAGCTACCAAACCTGTTTCCTGGCAGGATCTTTTAAAACCGGAATATAAAGATTTAATCCAGATGCCTACCCCCCAATCATCCGGAACAGCTTATGCCATTATTACAACTTTAGTTGCTGTAATGGGTGAAGATGAAGCTTTTGAATATATGAAAAAATTAAATCCAAACGTCCAGACTTATACTTCTTCCGGAACCGGGCCTTCCAAAGGAGTTGCAGTAGGCCAGGCAGCTATAGGTATTCAATTTACCCCTGCTTTCTTTGAATTTATCGACCAGGGATATCCACTAGAAGTAATTTTCCCATCCGAAGGTGTTGGATTTGAAGCTCCTGCTGTTTCAATTATCAAAGGTGCAAAAAATATAGAATCTGCAAAAATATTAATTGATTGGTTAGTTTCTAAAGATGGTCAAGATGTTTTGTCCAAAGAGAAGACCTACTTCTACCCAGTTATACCCGAAGCGGAACTTTCTAAAGGAATGCCGGCATTTTCTGAACTCAAAACAATCGTAGTAGATAAGCAATGGGCTGGTGAAAACAAAAAGAGATTAGTTGATCGTTGGGTAAATGAAGTATTGCCTGCAAAATAAAAAAATC
>JAGGYO010000232.1 GCA_021162505.1 bacterium | reverse complement strand
TTTCCGGATTATCATTAAGCCTGCTTTCATAGGTTGATATGTTGTTATTAGCAAGCAGTGTTCCCATTAAGGGCATTATTGTTCCCAATATTGTGGCGATCCCTTTCTTGGGATATCCATTGTATATCCCGCCTGCACCGGGAATAACTCCAAGCAATAATGCTTTTCTATGATCGGTCTTTTGTCTCGGAACATTTATATCAGAAATAAGGTCTTTTAACTCAACCACTTCTTTGAGCTCTTTTTTTACATTGATTATTCTACCTTGGGTTAAATGTATTTTTCCTTTATATGGAGCATAACCTCCTTTTCTCAATTCTATTATGTAAATTCCGGTCAATAAATTGTCAATATTTTTAGGTGTTTGACCGATAAAATTCCCATTAATGTATATCTTTGCTCCATTAGGTAGGGAATTGATAATGATCTTACCCTTTTTCGTTATGGAAAATTCCTTTAAATAATTTCCTTTTTTAACGGTATTGTTCTTTTTAATATCCTCTTTCTTTGATATGATCTTTATTTTACTCCCATTGCTGTAAACATTTTCTATTTCACAAAGGGCAATGGGGAGCTCTTCTTTAAATTGATTTTTTGCTCTACCTATTGAATAGGATTTGAAAATTGTATAGATATCACCAATATTGACACCTTCGTTTTGTCCAATTGGAATGAACCATTCGCCCTTATTATTAAACAATAGCGGTTTGAACCGTATATTATTCGAAATATAAAAAGCGACCTGCTCAATGGTACTTTTCATATGATCAATATTTCTAACTTCAAAATTCTTAATAATATCAATGCTCCCGCTTTCAACATCAACTATCTTAATTGATACCATATACTTCACATATTTGCCGCCATAATTGGATATTTTTCCTGAAATGATTTTCTTTGCACCCACAAGATTACCAATATTGACGCTATTTTTAACAAGACCGCTTGTTTGAAGGTTCTGTTCCTTAATGACATTTTCGAGTTTTTCTCTTTCTATAAGATTGAATTTAGAATATTTCAACAATGCTTCTCTAAGAATGTCACTATTCACCAATGAGAAATTTCTTTCAATACCGATTGGTTCAAGATCCAGAACAGCAATATTTATCTTAGCGAAAGCATTACATACAGTTAAAAACAAAATTCCAATAATAAAGATCTTGATCTTTGACATAAAATCCCCCTCCTACTAAACTTAGTATAACTCAAAATTTATAAAAATTCAAGAAGGACGAGGATTCATTTTTGTAGAGTTCTTTTTCAGTACTAGTTTTGGAAATACTCTTTTTTATGATATAATATATTATGGAAGAAAAGCAATTAACTGACCTAAATACACAAATAATTGAACTTTTAGAAGATAAAAAATTCAAAGATATAAAAGCAATATTCATGGAATTGCAGGACGAAGATATTGCCGAACTTTTTAATGAGGTAGAAGAAGAATATATTCCCATTTTATTCAGATTACTCTCAAAAGAAAGGGCTATTGATGTTTTCGAAAACCTTGAGGTTGACAGCCAGCTATCATTATTAAATGAGCTTTCAAATGAAAGGACATCAGAGATCATTGAAGAAATTGATTCTGATGTAAGAACGGATCTTTTTGAGGAAGCTCCCGCGAAGGTAGTTAATCGCCTTATGGGTATGCTTTCCATTGAAAAAAGAAAGATCGCCAGTAGAATACTTGGTTATCCCGAAGATAGTGTGGGGAGATTGATAAACAATAAATTTCTTGCTATCGGTCCCGAGCTTACCGTAGAGCAAGCCATTAACAAGATAAGAGAACTTGGTAATGAAATGGAAACGGTTTTTTACATATATGTTGTTGATAAAACCAGAAAACTTGTAGGTGTTATTTCATTAAAGGATATTATTTTAAGTGATCCCCATAATAAGATAAATAATATAATGGAAACAAATGTGGTAATGGTAAATCCGTATATGGACCAGGAAGAAGTTATTGAGGTCTTTGAAAAGTATGATCTTATCGCTTTACCCGTTGTTGATAAAGAACAAAGGATAGTCGGGATTGTTACATTTGATGATGTTTCTGATGTTATTGAAGAGGAAATGGAAGAGGACTTTGAGGTTATGGCAGGTATTACGCATACTGATGAAACATATATGTCCGCTTCTGTTTTTCATCTTGTGAAAAAGAGGGTTATTTGGCTTGTTATTTTTTTATTGATCGAAACACTATCAGGTGTGGTAATGCAGCATTATAATGGTTTCTTGACACAATTTATTTTCCTGGCTTTTTTTATTCCAATGCTTTTAAATGCTGGTGGAACATCCGGGTCGCAAACCTCAACGCTTGTAATTCGAGGTATTGCAACAGGGGAAATCAAGTTCAAGGATATTTTTAAGGTCATTTGGAAGGAGACCATTTCCGCCGTTATTATCGCTTTAATCCTTAGTTTGGTGGTTTTTGCCCGTGTCTATGTCCTTAGAGATATGGATGTAAATTATCTTCTTCTTGTTGGGGTAATTTCATCAACACTTTTGATCGTTATCTGGCTGGCAACAACAATTGCAGCGATATTGCCTCTTATTTCAATGAAACTCGGTTTGGATCCCGCTGTACTGAGCGGTCCTTTTGTTACCACAACCATAGATGTATTGGGTTTGATATTGTATTTTAAAATTGCAATGTATTTTTTAAAATAGTATTATGAATCTGTTTGAAATAAAAAATAAGTACCTTAATTTTGCAGAGAAGTTGGAACAACTGAAAAATGTGCTCAATTTTGAATTGATAAAAAAAGAAGTTGCAGAATTGCAAAAAAAAACCCAGAATCCTAAATTATGGGAAAATTCCAATAAAGCAAGAAAAATAATGCAAGCCCTGGGCAGAAAGAAAAAGATAATTGAAGAATACGATAATTTGAATCTCAGCATCCAGTCCGGTTTAGAAATGATTGAATTTTTGGATGATAATTTTGATGAAGAGACCATGAAAGATCTTGAAAAAGAATATGTAATATTAGAGAGGAAATTCAATTTATTTAAGATCAAATCTACCTTTACCGACGAAAATGACGAGAAGAACGCAATTATGACCATCAAACCTGGTGCCGGTGGTACAGAGGCAACAGACTGGGCCATGATGCTATTAAGAATGTACACGCATTGGGCGGAGAAGAAGAAATTTAAAGTAGAGACATTAGAATTTTTGCCCGGTGATGAAGCGGGTATAAAGATAGCAACCATTTCTATTGCCGGTGATTATATTTATGGATTATTAAAGGGCGAAACGGGAATACACCGTTTAGTAAGAATATCACCTTTTGACTCTAATTCCAGACGACATACCTCTTTTGCATCTGTTTATATAATTCCGGAAGTTGATGAGACGGTAGAGGTTGATATAAATACCAAAGAACTGAAGATCGATACATTCCATGCTTCTGGACCAGGGGGCCAGGGTGTGAATACCACGGATTCAGCTGTTAGAATAACACATATTCCAACGGGGATTTTTGCCACATGCCAGATTGAGCGTTCACAGATAAAGAATAAAAATATGGCAATGAGATTATTGAGATCTCGTTTATATGAGCATTTTAAGAGAGAAAAGGAAAAAGAACTTGAAAAATCAAAAGCCGAAAAAAAAGATATTTCCTGGGGATATCAGATTCGTTCATATGTATTTCAACCTTATACCATGATAAAAGATCTAAGGACATCTATTGAAACAGGAAATATAGAGGCAGTGATGAACGGAGATATTGACCTTTTTATTGAAGGTTATTTAATGCAGGGTGATAAATAAAAAATTCTTTTCATTTATTTTTATTTTTTTAATATTTTCATTTATATTTCCAAAGGATTATTATTTTTCCAAAGTAACCATGATATTTACAGGGGATGTAATGTTACATGATAGTTTTCTCAAAATGTACCATGGAAAAAAAGGATTTGATTTTAACCCTATTTTCAAAGATATTAAAAAGGATCTTAAAGGCGATCTTTTATTGTGTAATCTTGAAACAACACTTCCGGGAGACGCCTTAAAATACAATGGTTATCCTATGTTCAGAAGTCCCGATGATATTCTTGACGCTTTAAAAAACGCAGGTTTTACTCATATAAATTTTTCAAATAATCATATATATGATAGTTTTACAAGAGGATATTTAAATACAATAAAAG
>JAGGYO010000129.1 GCA_021162505.1 bacterium | reverse complement strand
TTCTTAAAATGAAAAAGAATATAATAACTTTTAAAGTATTATCCGTTTTTTTTATGATATTTATTTTATTATTGACATCTCTCCCTGGGAAAACTGCCGGAAATTCTAAATTATTGGAAATATTCCATTTTTTTGTAATGTCCGTATATAACATACTATTCATCAATATTTTACCCTTTTTAATTGGTTCTTTCCAAAATATTATAATTATAAACCTTGACAAAGTAGTGCATTTTATGTTATATTTTATATTAGGGATGCTTTTTTTTAAAGGATACGGAACTAAAAAGTATTGTTTACCCCTATTATTGCTCTTTGCAATGCTTGATGAAACCCACCAATTATTTATAATCGGTAGAAGTTTTTCACTATTAGATCTTTTTAGTGACCAATTAGGCATAGTTTTTGTTTATAACCTATATGGATTATGAAAAGTATAAAATTTAAGACACTTTTCCTTATTTTATTGATCTTTTTCTCCCTATTCTTCATCCAATGGTTTGTTATCAATTTTTTTATAAGAGCAACACTGGAAAGACAATCCAATGATCATGTAATTTCTTTAGGAAAATATATTGCTTCAACGATCAATGCAAATGAAATACAAACATTACCTGAATATGACAAAACAAAGACCTACGGCAATATAAAAAGCTCTTTAATGAATATCTCGCAATTGTTCAATCTTGATAATATTATATTAATGGATATTAACAAAAGGGTAATAATTGATCTTAAAGACCATTTTAAAAACGGGGATGAATATCTTTTCATTGACATTAATGATAATCAATTCCGTCATTTACGCCAGGGACGGGAGCAAATGTCCACATTATACAAAAACATCAAGGGTGATTATGCTGAAAATTTTTATATTCCCATTAGGAGAAACAGCAAATTGAAGGGAGTCCTGCTGATCTTTGCTTCTGTCAAATATTTTGGATTTTTAAAAATACTAAATAGGAATATTTTTTATATTTTCATACTCTTTATGGTCATCACTATCGTGTCGAGTTATATATTTTCCATTTCCATCACAAAGCCGGTCATAAAACTTTCAAAGATACTAAATGATATCGGGAAAGGTAATCTGAATAAAGCTATTCCATATACAAAAAGAAGGGATGAGATCGGTATATTAGCAGAAAGTACCAATGAGATGCTAAAGAAAATAAAACTTAAGGATATATTTATGAGAAAACTTTCTGCTAGTTTGGCTCATGAGATCCGGAATCCCCTAACTGCCATTAAAGGAAATCTCATGTTGTTAAAACGGTTCGTACAAAATGAAGAAGAAAAAGATATGGTGGAAGATAATTTGAATGAGGTTTTTGCATTGGAAAACCTTGTTAACGATTTTATGAACTTTGCAAAACCAAGTGAAATACATCTTCTTCCTATTGAAATAGAAAAGATCATTACCAAAGCATTGAATGAGACCGTTCTTTTGGCAAATCAAAAAAAGATCGAGTTCAAAAGCAATATAAAAAGTGCTATGATCAAGGGGGATGGCAACCATTTAAAAAGGGTTTTCGTGAACTTGCTTAAAAATGCTATTGAAGCATCACCTATTGGAGAACCCATCATTATTAAGGGCGATATTGTCAATGGAAAATATGAATTGACATTTGAAGACCATGGTCCGGGTATCGCGAAAGAGGATATGAACTCTATTTTTGAACCGTTCTTTACTACAAAAGCCATGGGAACCGGACTGGGATTACCCCTGGTAAAAGAGATCATTGAAAAACATAATAGCCGGATCTTTGTAGAGAACAATTCAAAAAATACTACTATATTTAAGATACTATTTGATATTTATGGAGGAGAATAAAATGAGCAAGATACTCGTTATAGATGATAATGAATCTATCAGAAGAATGATCAAGAGGATATTTCGTAATTATCCTTATAAATTTGATGATGCGGAGAATCTTTTGGACGGATTAAAAAAAATACAAGCCACGGTATACGACCTTATCATAAGTGATCTTAAGCTTCCCGATGGGACTGGTCTCGAAATCCTTGATAAGATAAACGACCTACAAGTACAGACAGAGGTCATAATTATGACCGCCTATGGAGACATTGAAACTGCCGTGGATGCCATGAGAAAAGGTGCGTTTGACTTTATAATCAAACCAATTAATATTGATGAATTCGAGCTAAAGGTCAGTAATGCAATGGAAAAACTTGAGCTGAAGGAAAAGAACGAAACACTGCAAGAAACAATAAATGAGATCGTCGATTCAGAAAAAGAAAATTTTCATTTCGATAGCATAATCGGTGTTTCCTCACAAATAAGAGAGGTCATTGGTTTTATAAAAAAAGTTAGCAATTCCAATGCATCAATATTAATAACCGGCGAATCCGGCGTGGGGAAAGAGCTTGTTGCTCGAGCAATCCATTATAATTCCAATAGGAGTTCAATGCCATTCGTCAAAGTGAACTGTGCTGTTTTTTCTGAAGGAATATTGGAATCAGAACTTTTTGGACATGAAAAAGGAGCTTTTACGGGAGCTATTCAAAAGAGATTGGGGAGATTTGAGATCGCAAATGGAGGAACCATATTCCTTGACGAGATCGGGGATCTTTCACTTCGCATTCAATTAAAATTGCTTCAAGTCCTTCAAGAATACACCTTTGAAAGAGTTGGCGGGAATGAAACAATAGCAGTAGATGTAAGAATAATCGCAGCCACGAACCAAGAGCTGGAAAAGAAGATCCGGGATGGAGAATTCCGAGAAGACCTATTTTATAGGATCAATGTCATTCCCATACATATTCCTCCACTCCGAGAAAGGAAAGAAGATATTCCCGAGTTGATCAATTATTATATGGCAATATTCTCAAAAAAACATAAAAAAAGCATGAAAGGAATAAGCAATGAGGCAAGAAGTTTTTTCAAGCAATATTCCTGGCCCGGTAATATCAGAGAGTTAGAACATCTCTTGGAAAGGATAATAATATTATCCGATGGTGATACGATCACGAAAAAGAATATACCCAAAAATCTATTTACAACAAAAAAAACTGCAAAATTAAATTTTAATCAAAATTTTTCCATTAAGGAGTCCTTGGAAGAATATGAAAAAGAAATCATAGAGAAGGCAATAAAATATTTTAACGGTGATAAGGATAAAACTGCTGATTTTCTTAATATTAAAACCAGTACCCTTTATAATAAACTAAGGAAGTATGAAATAAATTGAAAAGAACTTTCGTTTGTGCACTTATTTTTCTACTTTTTATATCCCTTTCTTATGGAGATAAAATAGATGATCAGGTCAAAAATTTAAAAAGCTTAGACCTAAAAATAGGAAAATACAGTAAATTAGAAAAGAGTTATAAAAATACTAT
>JAGGYO010000325.1 GCA_021162505.1 bacterium | reverse complement strand
GGATGAAATTAGCGTGATGCAACCGAAACGATTTGGGGATGAAATTAGCGTGATGCAAAGAGGGAATAATAGAAATGGAATTACCACAGCACCAAGAAGATGCTGGATAGGCAATTAAAAGAAAATACTGGATTCCTGATCAGGTCAGGAATTACATATTGCTCTTGTCATCCTCGTGCTTGACACGGGGATCCAGTTATTTGAAGTTTGGAGTTTAGGGTTAGGGGTTTGAAGGACTTTCGGACTTTTGACTGATCTCTGAGATCCCTACGCAATTTCTAATTGCTCTGGATGACTTCGTCACTTTTGACTTTTTGACCTTCGACTTTTGACTGATTATATGGAATAACCACAACACCTTGTTAATAGGCTGGATTATAGAATAACATTAAATATCGTTTGACCCTTGATTTTCACCTCATTTTTTTATATAATGTTGTTGTTAGGGGGGTATATGAAAAAAGTTTTGTTTTGCTTAATCATTGTTTTATTTCAACTAGCGGTTTTTTCAAATGTAAGTAATAATACATTAAATACCTTAGCAAATAAAAATGTTAAGGTACAATTATCAGATGGTTCAATATATCGCGGTGTATTGATAGGCTATGATAATGTAAACTTAATATTAAGCACAAAAGTAACCGGTGTAATATCAATTAAAAAAGAAGCTGTAATTGAAATTTTATTAGATACTCCGAATCATTTTCAGATCACACCCATGGGAAAGTCCTATGCTTCTTTCAATCTCCTGGGATTTTTGCAATTTGGACCTATTTTTTCGTTTGATCTGAAATTATCAAATAACATTTACGGTGGACTTCACTTTAGATGGGCTGGTATTGGATTATTATATCAATTAGCTGCATCAAACGGATTCGAGGATTCTCCGTCAATTTTTTGCTCGGCTTATGGATTTCAATTAAAATATTTTTCATCCGGAAAAAATTCCAATCATAAATTATATTTTGGTATTTTTAGTGATTTTACATTAGGTTGGTCAGCGGGAGATCTGGGAACATCTTATGAATGGAAATCAAATTTCGGAGGACTTGCAATTGCGGGAAATTTCGGAAGGCGATGGAGATACTCTTCAAAATTTTTTCTTGATGTGGGATTGATATTTGGATTTTATCTTGAATTTTGGGATAACTGGAACTATTTAGATGAGCCGTATATTATAAGACATGGAGGGAACGGTACTGTTATTTTCGCGATGCTTGAGTTGGCTTTCGGATGGGAAAGCAAAAAATAAATTGTATCAATTTGTTCAAAAGTTTAAAAGTTCAAAAGAAGGGTACTAAGTCATGGTTATTGGTACTAAGTGGAGAAACTAAATACTTAGTACTGCATACTGTTTTTCGACTCTCAACTATTTTAAGTACTCTGTGGTTAATAAATTCTTGGTTCAAAGGTTCAAGGTTCAAGGTTCAAAAGTTCAAAGTAATTTTGTGTTTTCTTATATCTTTATTTCCTCATCAACTCATCTACTCATTCTCCCATTCACTCATCCACCCATCCCACTGTTTTTTTCGACTCTCAATTCTCAACTGTTTTTAACCTTTTACTGCTCCTCAAGTGTCTGCATATATATTTTTTGAAATGTTGAGGCATCCTCTTTTGTGAATTCAATATTCCTTCGTTTCATAACTACTTTTGCCGTTTCTTCTGCCTTGTCAAGCTGATAGAACTGTCCCTTTACATTATTTCCCCAATAAAATGAGTTATATTCTTTTTTGAAAAAACCACCACCGTAAAGATTTGATGAAAAACCGATTACCGTTCCCGAGTTCAATAATGTTCCAATACCAAGTTTTGAATGATCACCACAAAGTGTTCCGAGTTTTATTGTGCCTGTTTCTATGAACTTTCCGTTGAGAAACATCTTGATCTCCCCATAATTGTTCTTCAGGTCGGATGTTGTGGTCAAAGCACCTAAATTTGTAAATGAACCGAAAATAGAATGCCCGACAAAACCTTCATGATATTTATTGGAATATGGATAAAAAATGCTCTCTTCCACTTCACCGCCGATCCTTACGAAATCAAAGATAGAACATCCCTCTCTTACCTTAGCAGATAAAATTATTGCATTTTTCCCAATATAGCAAGGTCCTTGGATTCTGGAATTTGCCTGAATATGAGCATTTTCCCCAATAAAAACAGGGCCGGTTTTTGTATCAAAAAAAACTCCGTCCTCGATAATTACACCATTTGAAATATGTAATTCCTTTTCTGTTAAAAATGAAATATCCTCTTTCAAGAACTCTGAATTTTTTGCCATCATATCAAATACATAATTGAATAAAATGTCCTTTTTAAGGGTAACTTCTTTTTCACCAGATCCTATTTTAGCAATAAACATATCCTTTTCATCAACAAGTTTCACATTTACCCCATATGAAAAGATCTCTTTTAATGCTGAGAATCCTTTGAAACGACTATTTATTTCCATATCAATGTCTGTTAGCTCTTTGCGAGTTTCTACGAACTTATTCAAACGCTCTCTATTAGTAAATGCACCGTAATACATATCCTCTATTTCTCTTGATAGTGAGAGAGGATAAAAGTTATCCTTTTCTTCATGGTAATATTTTATCATTCAACACCTCTATTAGAACATTATTCTTTTTCAAGATCTCTTTTATGGAGATCTCACCCATATGACCGGGGCAAAGATAATAATTCTCTTTATATTCATTAAAAAATCTTTTCAAACTCTCCACCATCTCATAGGCATCACCCCCGAAGAGATCACTTCTACCAATGGAGGTATCAAATACAAGATCTCCTGTAAATATGGTATTACCTAACTGAAAAATAGTTGCCCCGGGTGTATGCCCGGGAAATACTTCGTATTTAAATATAATATCGTCAATAGTAAATTTTCCCGAATCGCCTTTAAGAATATGCTCATTCTTTATTTTAACTTCAGGAACATTTAAAATTTCTGAAAATGAACCTCCCATATTGAAAAAATCCCATTCATCCTCAGAAATATAAACAGGAATATCATATTTTTTTTGTATATTGTTTATCCCAGCCGAATGATCCCCATGACAATGCGTAAGTATTATTGCAATGGGATATATATTGTTTTTCTCCATGGTCGTGATATAATCGACATCGCCCGGATCACAGATTATATGACCGTTTTTAGTGGAAATTATATAGCTATTGGTTTGAAGAGCACCAACGACAAATTTTTTATATATTCCTTTTTGCAAGAAGATAACCTCCGTAAAGCGCGGAATCCTGGGATAATTTAAGTTTTTCTATCTTTAATCCCTTAACCATTATTTTAAAAGCATTATTTTTAATATATTTTCTCGTCTCAGGAAGAATGAACTTCAAGGATCTATACATACCACCACCAATAATAATCGTTTCAGGATTGAAAATATTCACTATGGTCTTCAAACCAAGTCCTAAATAATAACCTGTCTTTTTAAAGAATTCCAAAGCATATTCATTATTCTCTTTTGCTAATTTGTAAACGCTATAAGGAGACAGATCTTCCAATTTTACTATAAATTCCCTGTTTTGTATGTTATCCTTTTTCAAATGTTCCAAGCGTTTTTTAATGCCTGATGCTGAAACATATGCTTCAAGGCAACCCTTCGAACCACAACCACATAATATCCCGTCTTCTACTATTTGAATATGACCGAATTCACCACCATAACCTTGTTCGCCGCGGAGGATATTTCCATTTTCAATGTACACGCCTCCGACACCGGTACCCAATGTGAGGATAATTATACTTTTGTATTTATCCTTCAAATGTAGCTCATATTCACCTAATCCAACTAAATTCACATCATTTTCAAAAAATGAAGAAAAACCGTATTCGTTTTTAAAATATGATCTAAAATCAACATTTTTCCATTTCGGGAAATTCGCTGAATAGAGCATTATGCCTTTTTGAGTGTCAATAGGACCGGGAGAACCCATACCCAACGCCTTTATATTCTTATTTTGAAAATGATTTTTATTAAGAATTTCCCCGATCTTTTCGTTAAGTATATTAAAAAAAACTTCCGGGAACTCCTTTGAAGGTGTTTTGAAAGATGTTTTATGGATTATTTGTCCATTCAGTGAAAATAACCCCATTTCGGTAATAGTACCACCGAGATCAATACTCAGAAATGCTTTTCTAATTTTTTTCATATAGGTTTATCCAACACCCTGTAATTTATTG
>JAGGYO010000133.1 GCA_021162505.1 bacterium | reverse complement strand
TGCTTTTAATAAGATATATGAAAAGGGATTCATTTATAAGGGGAAAAAACCAATTCATTGGTGTCCTTCCTGCGAAACGGCTCTTGCTGATGCAGAAGTTGAGTATGAAGATCATTCTTCCCCCAGTATTTATGTTAAATTCAAAATTCTTGACAAGAAAGATCTTTTTATAGTTATTTGGACCACTACACCATGGACTATTCCCGCCAATTTGGCAGTAAGTGTTCATCCCAATTTTGATTATAATTTTGTAAAAAGCAATAAGGGGATATTGATCCTCGCCAAAGATTTAATGGAAAATGCATTGAAGGAAATGGATATAGAGAATTATGAAGTCATTAAAACAGTAAAAGGTATAGAGCTTGAAAATTTAAAATACGAACATCCCTTCTTTAATAAGCATTGCCCCATAATATTGGGAGACCATGTTACTTTAGAGCAGGGAACAGGTTGTGTACATACTGCCCCCGGACACGGCGCAGATGACTATGAAGTTGGGAAAAAATATAATTTAGATATCTTTTCTCCTGTTGATGACAAGGGAAGATATACGGATGACTTCCCTGAATTAAAAGGTGAATTTGTCTTTGATGTAAATGAAAAGATCATTGAAAAATTAAGGGATAAAGATCTGCTTATTGCACAAAAAGAGATAAAACATTCGTACCCTCATTGCTGGAGATGCCACAATCCTTTGATATTCAGAGCTACTCCCCAATGGTTCATTGACACAATGGACCCAAAATTAAAAAAGAATGTGGTAAAAAATACCAAGGAAACAAAATGGATCCCAAAGTGGGGAGAAGTAAGATTCACTAATATGATAGAGAATCGTGTGGACTGGTGCATTTCGAGGCAGAGAAGTTGGGGAGTACCCATACCTTCTTTGGTTTGTGAAGATTGCGAAGAAGAATTTATTGATCCCAAATTTACCAATGAATTGGTTCATAAGATCCGAGAAAATTCCAGTGATATTTGGTTTGAAAAAGATCTTAATGAATTAACACCAAAGGAGCTCGTATGCCCAAAATGCGGATCAAAACATATTAAAAAAGGGAAAAATATATTAGATGTTTGGTTTGACTCAGGCGTTTCATGGTATGCAGTCGTTAAAAATAAAATGAAAGAAGAAACACCAGTTGATCTTTATATTGAAGGATCCGATCAATATAGAGGGTGGTTCCAATCATCAATGTGGCCCGCTACTATTATTACCGATAAAGCACCTTATAAAAAGGTGATAACCCATGGATTTTCTCTTGATTCCAATGGGAAACCAATGTCCAAATCATTGGGAAATGTTATATCTCCCCTTGATGTTATTGATAAATATGGAGCAGAGATACTCCGTTTGTGGGTCGCAAGTATTGATTATACCGAGGATTTTAAATTTTCATATAATGTATTGAATCAGATGGTGGATTCATATAAAAATATTCGAAACAAATTGAGATTTAGCTTAATGAATATTTCCGACTTTGACCATTCTAAGGATAGCGTTCCCTATGAAGAGATGGAGACCGTTGATAAATGGGCTTTAAACCAATTATACCTCTTTATTAATAAGCTGGATAATAGTTTTGAAAATTATGAATTCCATAAGATCTATCATTTGGTCAGTGATTTTATAACCGTCACCCTTAGTTCGCAATATTTTGACATCATTAAATCAAGATTGTATACTGAGCCGCCTAAAAGTATTCACCGAAGATCTGCCCAAACAGTTCTTTATCATGTTCTGTCCTTATTTTCTCAACGAATGGCACCCATTCTTTCAATAACCATGGAAGAGGTTTACGCTACATTAGACGGTTCAAAAGATTCTATTTTCTTAGAAGAATGGAAAAAAGCGGATACTAAATGGGAACAATTTGACAGTAAATTCTTTATTATGTTCGAGATCCGGGACTTGGTACTGAAAGAAATGGAAGAACTGCGTAATAATAAGACCATTGGACATTCCCTTGACAGTAAATTGGTAATTCACTATAAAGATGAAATAGAGGGGATCATAAAAAGTTTTGATCTTGAAGAGTTCTTCATTGTTTCAAAGGTTGAAATCCGACTTGATAATTCTCTTGAAACACCGTATAAAATTGAAATTACAAAAGCAGAGGGAGAAAAATGCCCTCGGTGCTGGAAACATAGCATTGATTTTTCAGAATCAGGAGTTTGCTCCAAATGCCAAACTCAAATAGATAAATGGGAGGGATAAATGGAAAAAAGATCCATTGAAAAATTTAAAAAGGTGCTGGTCGATGTTAAGAAAAAGATCGAAGAGAACATTGATGGACTCAATGAAACTACTTTTAAGCCGGGAAGCAACCTTTCGCATTACCCTGATGATCCGAGTTATATTGCAAATGATGAATATGAAAAACCCATGGCATTTAATATTATGAATGTTGACCAATCGATCTTGGAGCAGGTTAATGATGCTTTACTTAAAATAGAAAATAATACCTATGGAACCTGCGAGAAATGTGGAAAAAAGATCAGCCGAAAAAGATTGGAAGCCAAGCCATGGGCAAGATACTGCGTTAAATGTCGTGAAGAATTGGAGAAGTCGGGACAGGTACAGTAATTGAAAAAATTTCACTTTTTTATCATTGCTATTGGAGCATTTTTAGTAGACCTTTTAACTAAGATATTATTCCAAAAATTATTAGGAAGTCCATATAATATTATTATTATTATTAAGAATGTGTTTGAAATAAGATGGGTGAAAAACTTTGGGCTGCTTTTTGGGATATTTGAACGATTTCCATTTACTATTAAGGTCCTTATTATGTTCGTTTCCCTTACAGTATTTTTTTTGTTTATCTATTTATCGTTCAATAAGCTCGGTAAATTAGAAAAATGGGCTTTTGCACTTATTCTCGGTGGTGGTTTTGGTAATTTTTTTGACAGATTGATACATGGCGGTGTTTTTGATTTTTTGCAGATATTTATTGGAAAATACCCCTGGCCAACCTTTAATTTTGCCGATATGATCATTGATATTGGCATTGGTCTAATATTGATAGATATCTTTTTGGGAGGGAAAAATGCACCCGATCCTCATTAAAATCTTTGGTATTACTATTACATATTATGGCTTACTTGTTGCAACAGGCGTTATATTCGGTTTATTCCTTGCCTCCAAATTAGGAAATTTTTTGGGACTGGATGAAAATAAAATTTTTGATATCGGAATATTTACTGTTATTTTTGCAATTGTAGGTGCTAGGATATTTTATATCCTTTTGAACTTTAAATATTTTTTAATGACCCCCGGAAGGTATATTTTTTCGCGTGCCGGATTTGTCTTTCTCGGCGGTTTTATAGGTGGTGCAGCATATATCGTTATTTATGCTTTGGTTAAGAAAATACATTTAGGAGAGTTAGGCGATATTTATGCACCTGCACTTGCTATCGGACATGCAATAGGCAGACAGGGATGTTTATTGAATGGTTGCTGTTACGGAATAGAATGTTCACCCCATGCTTTTTTTGCAACAAAGTTCAACAATCTTTTAGGATACCATCTTCCAACCCAACTTTTTGAATCCATAGCAGAGCTTTTCATATTTTTGATCTTAATCAATATATTCAGAAAACGCCGATTCAGAGGACAAGTTATGGTCTCATATGTTATCCTTTATAGTATTTGGCGGTTCTTCATTGAATTTATCAGAGGAGATTACTCCCCGGATCAAGTATATATCCTTCATTTTACATTTTCACAAGTTATTATATTGATTTTTTTACCCATTATGATCCTACTTTATTTAATTTTAAAAAAATATGATAAAATATAAAATATTTATTTCGATCTTCTTTACCTTTATGTTCACCTTGTGTGTTTTCGCCCAGGATACAACTGTTAAGACAATTAAGAAGGAAAGTGCATTGCGGCATTCTGCTATTGTTTTTGTTTCTTCCTTACCTCTTGCACTTACCTATTCCCTTTTATCATATAGATTTTATAAAATGTATGAGCATTCTTCTGTAAATTATTCATTAAGTAAAAAAGAGACAAAAAATGTTATCTATGTGGGTATATCTCTTTCTTTTGTTTATTCCCTGGTAGATTATTTTAATTATAAAAAAAAGGTAAAAAATGGAAATCGGAATAGTAGAAATCGGAAAAAGAATTGACCAATTCATATCTGAACTTTTAACACATCATTTCCCCTCCAGAAGTCTTGTTTCCAAATATATAAAGGATGGAATAATTCTTATTAATGGTAAAAAAGTGAAGCCGTCGCATAAGGTCAAATATGGAGATATCGTGTTTATTCCAGACGAACTCCCCGTTGAAGAAAATATAATTAAACCCAGACAAATGGACTTAGATATTGTTTATGAAGACGCCGATATTCTCTTGATCAACAAAAAAGCAGGGCAAATAGTGCATCCTGGCATTAGTCATAAAGATGATACCATAGTCAATGCTCTCATTTATAAATATGGAGATAAGATCTCTTCCATAGGCGGCAGAGAAAGACCGGGAATTGTACATCGCTTAGACAAAGATACATCAGGACTATTAATAATAGCACTCTCTGAGAAAGCGTATTATAGATTAATTGAAATGCAAAGATCAAAGGAAATTAAAAAGGTCTATTATGGTATCGTTTTCGGTAAAATAAAAGAGGGCTCGGGAAGAATAGAATACCCCATTGGAAGATCTACATCCAATAGAAAACTTTTTTCCATCAATGGCATTAATCCAAAACCAAGTATTACAGAATTTGAAAAAATTAAAGAAGAATGTAATTATTCTCTTGTAAAATTCCACTTAATTACGGGGAGGACCCATCAAATCAGGGTTCATATGAAGGCAATAGGTCATCCTATTGTAGGAGATATTCAATATACCAAGAGAGGTCGAAAGATTGATTTTTGCGGAAAGAGCATTGAGATAAATTGTCATTTACTCTGCGCAAAAGAACTTGAGTTTTTACATCCCATTACAGGGAAAGAAATAAAATTTGAATTACCCCTTCCAAAGAAATTTTTCATACGAATACAGGATTAACTTGTTTAGAAATGACATATTACTCTTGTCATCCTCGTGCTTGACACGGGGATCCAGTTATTTGAGGTTTGGAGTTTAGGGTTTGGGGTTTGAAGGACTTTTGACTTTGGACTGATCTCTGAGATCCCTACGCAAACTTCGTTTGCTCTGAATTACTTCGTCACTTTTGAACCTTAAACACTTCACTCAGCACCAGTTTCATGGTGCTGGGTAACCTTTTAACCTTGAACCTTTGAACCAGGAATTTAATAACCACGGAGCACTGAAAGAGGTGCCTGGCTCGCTTGCGTGCCTGGCTCCGAATAAATAGTAATAACGAATAATTTAAAAATGAATAAAAAAACCGTAGGGGTCGTTCGTGAACAACCTTTTAAAAAATGAAGAGTGGAAGGAAATACTGGATTATCGTGTCAAGCACGGAATGACGGAACTGAATCACCTTTCTTTAAGCCATTTTATAAATTTTTTCAATGCTACTCTTCGATGCGAGGAACTTATCTGCTCAGATTGTTTTTCTTCGATCCTCGGCTTATTTTTTCCTTTGGGAATGAAAAGAGAATCATAGGGGAAATACTTGTTCACTAATTTCGAGGGATATTTTGCAAGTGAGCCGAAATATTTTCCCGTAAATTGAAAAAAATCTTTTCCGTTTTCAGTATAGGTTATAACGCTTTTATAATACGCCTTTCTATTCGTTTCAATCATTAATTTTAGGATTCCTTTAAATCCAACCATATTAAAAAAAAGTTTTGAGATAGTCCCGGGGAAATCATTATACGCTTCAAAAATGATTCCGGTATCGTCTACCAGTAATGGTCCTTTCAAGATTTCAAATGCTTTTTTCGCCTTATATTTCGAGATCTCATCCAGTGTTTTTGCTTTAGGTTCATCTATTTCAATATTTTTCTGAATTATCTTCATTTCGACTTCTTCTTTGAGTATCCTTGATATCTCAATAAATTTGCTTTTATTTGTGGAAACAAAAAAGATATTTATATCATCTTTTTTCATAGATCAAATTAAGAACATTTCCGTTAACGATCTTTTCTATTAATTTCAATGAGTTCCTTTCTGGAATATCCTGTAAATTTGGAGAAGTTTGTATAATAAGTTTACTTTTTTTATCCATTATTTTCTCAAAATATACCATTATTTCCTTTGGTTTCCCTAGTGATCTGGTAAGTAAAAGGTCATATGATAATTTTTGCTTTTCCAATCTTCCGTGCAAGGGAACAGCATTTTTAATATCCGCGTTTAAACAAAATTCTTTCAAAAACTCGATCTTTCTTTTTCTAGAATCCAAAAGAGTAAATTCCTTTTGAGGAAATAGGATAGCCAGAGGAATACCCGGAATACCTCCACCGGTGCCAGCATCAAGAATAGTATTTATTTGATCATTAATATATTTTTTTAAAAATAGGGAAGGAGAGATAAGATTCTTTAAAATATCATCTCGCTTTTTATAAGAGGTTACATTTATCTTGCTAGTCAATAAATAATCGATAAATAATTCAAGTTTATTCGGCATTTGAGATCAGAAAAGCATTACTCCCAGATCAAATACCATCTTACTTCCAAAATCTTCTGTCATTGTATAGGCAAAACTCAGATCCCATAGCATTCTGCTTCCAATTGAGGGTTTTATTCTCAGTCCGGTTGCAAATGGGCTATAGCTTGAATTAGTGGTATATGAACCAAATAATGATAGAAATCCGTTAAATGTATAGGTGGCACCAAGCGTACCGAACATATTCTCATCTTTATACTGGGTAGCATTTGCTTCAATAACAACTTTATGCTTATTGTTCTTCGATTGAAAGAAATCCCAGCGTAATGCATATCTCATTGCAATAGGAAGAGTATATGGATCACTGTCATCGGCATCAAAATATTTTACGGAAAATCCGAAATTCTCTGCGGTAAATCCAATCCTTAGACCTTTCAAAAATTCTTTATTTTCATATGAGAAACCCAAATTTGCAAATACCGTATCAATAGTATAATTTTCCAAGGTTTCCATTGCATAATTAGTAGTAAGTCCAAAAGCAAAATTTTTGGTCAATTGCTTTCCATAGGATAAACTTGCCAATGTTGCGCTGCCTGTAAAGGTCGTGCCGTCTTCTGCCGGGTCAACTATATACCCCCAGGGTTTTGTATAAGTAAATTCGCCATAACTAACATTCTTTACTCCAAGAGCAAATACACCCTTTCTGTCTCCGATTCGTTTGGCAACTGTAAAATATTGATATGAAGTATCAAGCAGCCATTGAGAATAACCACCGCGAATATCCCAATTAACAACCTCTTCCAATCTGGAAGGATTGATATATAAAGCCAAACTATTATCAACACTTTCGATAGTAGCTTGTCCCAAAGCAATGTTCGCTGCTCCAACCGGTAATCTTAAAAACTCAAAACCAGAGGTTCCGCTTCTAAAATCAAAGGATGTTCCGGCAAAAATATATACTGTAAATACTATCAATATTAAAAATATACTTTTTTTCATTATCTCCCCCTACCTAATTATCATTAATTTGCCGGTGATCTCACTTCCGGTATCTGGAATAACCCTATAAATATAGACACCCGGAGCAAGATTTTGGCCCTTATCGTTCGTTAAATTCCATGACTCATCTGCATCACTGGCATTATGTTCAATTGTTCTAACTTTCATACCGGAAAGGGTATATACTTTGATGGTACATTTTTCCGGCAAATGAATGAAGTCAACTTTTCTTACATTGTTTTGCCAATTTGCATACTGCCCTTCAATAAATGGATTCGGTACCACTTCAACCTTATTTTGATAATCAGTCGGTGTCGTTTCTTTATGCCAACTGGGTGTTGCAGGTTGAACATTAACAAGAGCCGATGAATATGAAGGATCAATTGGCGGGGTTTTTGATCTATCTCCCGTATCATACGCACATACCGAGTAATAATAGGTAAAGCCATTGAAAAGAGAAGGATCGGTATCTGTATAATCACACCAATATGTTGTTGTCCAGGTTTGTTTATCCAATTCAGCGCTGTTTTTTAAACTGCCATAATTATTGTAAACATAGGTTGCATCAAGTTGAACTACCAATGCATAGTCGCCAAGCTCTATGTCGCCCATGCCTGTCATATTTCTATAAACCCTGTAACCATTCCAATCCCTTTCCAAAGAAGCGGGATCCGGCGCTGACTCAGAACCTGGAGAATATGTGGGAGACGGGTCAGGATTCGCCAATCCAAGGTCGGGATCTGTGTAGAAACCCTGTTGGCCCTTGGGTAGTGGTTTTGGAAAATAGTTTCTATTCCTTGACCATTTTAAATAAACCTCCCTATCCCCTGCTTCTATAAATAAAAATGGTGATTCCGGTGGAGGATTTGGTATCATCCAATTATTGTTCTTGGTATCTCTCGCAATCTTCACATTATTCAAAAACTTACCAAGGTCATATCCATTAGGATTTGCCCATGATATTTCCTGGGTCGCACCCGGTGCCAAGGAATATGGTCCTAATATTAATATAATTCGTGCATCATAAGGTTTTGTAACAGATGTTTGGATCTCATTACTATTCATAATATCCCAAACCCAGGGATCTGCAAAATTTGCGGTCTCATCATAGCCGACATCCAATCTGCATGTTGAAATAGATGCTGTATCAAATACTGTAATACCCACTACACCCAATGATTTGGTCGGGTGCATTATATATGCCGTTCCAATTGATTGATCAAAATATGAAACATTGGCAGCGGCGTTGCCGGCATCAACATCGGCATCCATATATATTCCAAAATAGAATGGATTATATGTTTGAGTGGAATTATTTTTTAGTGTTAGTATATGAATATTAAAATCATCCGCATTAGGATAATTCCAGCGTAAATTTCTCAATGTACCGCTAATATTAAGAGGAGTTTTTGATTCGGAATCATCTATAAATGATAAATAATCGGACTGAGAATAATGTTCCATATCTTCATTATCAAATGCAAAATAGAAACCGAAAAAACTTATTAACCCATTGTATTTTTGCGGATAATAGACCAATGAGTCCTCCGGTGATTGAATATCCGAATTATATAAAAAATCGGATACAACACTTTTGGCACCCCACATTACATTTTGATCATATACTATTTGCCCTGCTTGATGATCTCCTATGTTTTTAGGGTATTGCCAGCCGGCAAAAAGAGCAGACCAGCCGCCGTAAACATCAGGGTTAGCCATTACTCCGGGCCACCAGGCATTAGTGCCAACCGTCATAGCATAATTACCGAAACAATCATTATAAAGGGAGGATTTTAAACTCACCCAAATATAATCGTATGGGATAACATAATTACAATAGTAATAAGGACCCTTTTCCGAATCTTCCGGTGCCATATTCATAATCGGGTTCTGACTTTTCATAGATCTTGCAAATGGCATAGCAACCATTATGAACATAATAAGAATTAACAATAGGATTTTCTGCTTTCGCATCATATCATCCTCCTAATTTTTTTTATTATAACAAATTTTTTAATTAGTGTCAATTAAAATTTGGATAATTTTATTATTTGATTATTTCTTAAAAAAAAATTATAATATGTTTTTATGAATAATAAAAATGAAATTGTGATCATTAAGAGAAATAAGGCTATGGGTAGTTTTAATATTTTAGAAAAATATGAATCTGGCATAGTTCTTGTAGGTAGTGAAGTGAAATCAGTTAGAGAAAAAAGAGTATCTCTAAAGGGTTCCTACTGCTCTTTTACAAATAATGAACTCTTCCTTATTGGAATGCGAATTGATCGCTATGAGAACAATACCACGACACTCGTTGATCCAATCAGAAAAAGGAAACTTTTACTAAAGAAGATAGAGCTTTTTCGTTTAAGGAAGAAGGTTGAAGAAAAGGGTTTAACTATAATTCCCGTAAAGATCTACTTTTCAAGACATCTTCTTAAAGTTGAGATCGCTCTTGTAACCGGAAAGAGACAATATGATAAAAGAGAGGACATTAAGAAAAGGGATATTAATAGGGAATTGTCCCGCTTACAAAAGCACAAAGGTTAGCGGGGGCGAATATGGTTTCGACAGGGCTGTTGTAAGCATAACTGCATGTCAGATCGATCCACTGTGACGGATCAAAGCGTTAACACGCCGATAATTACGCACTAGCTGCTTAATTGGTAGCAGCGGGGTATCAGAGAGGGCCACTTGTTTCTGAATACCCCTAAACCAAGTGGATATGGTCTTAAGTTGAGTCTCAGGGCAAAGGACCAGACAATTTTACTGCGACTTGTGATGAATACCTGCCCATCGGTTAAATCATTACGAGAATCATAGATTGGATAAACATGTAGATGTTATGCTGTGCTCTTCTCTGGACGCGGGTTCGAATCCCGCCGCCTCCACCAAATTAATGAAAAAAGTATTGGTTCTGGCTTTACTTATTATTATATTAAGTTCTATTTGTTCATTTTCATTAAAAAAATATGTAAATGAATATGATTGGAAGTATTCTCTTGATATACAGAAAAATAAATTGACATTATCTACAAATGGTGATACATTTACTTTTTTGATAAACGAATCGATCTATTACAAAGGTATCAATATTTACCATTTAGATGAAGCGGTAACTATAGAAAACAATGATATCTTGATTTCTGATAATTTTTTAAAACAATGGGTCACGGGAGCAAAAGGTATTTATAATTTTGATCATGTTTCTAAAAGAAATAACTGTACCTTCTCCATCTATTCTCATTTGGGTATCAGCATAAATAAACTGGGGGAAAATTATTATGAGGTTTCATCAAAAGCCAAGGCGGACCTGGGTAAAAGTTATTTTAATAAACCTTATCCGGGTATTGACTACATAAAGATCAAGGGGCAAAACCTTTTAATAAAGTTTAAATATATTACCGTATTAAAATATAATATTGATGCCAAAAAATGTGTTTTTACATATAAATATGAAAAATCTGCTATTGAAAAAAAATCCATAGCGGGCAATTATTCTTCCGGCAATAAAACATTGAACAAAAAAATAATAAAGATCATCATAGACCCCGGGCATGGCGGTAAGGACCCCGGAGCCATTGGGATCACCGGAATCAAAGAAAAAAATGTGGTATTGGCTATTGGGAAAAAATTGGCATCAACCCTGCAAAAAGAAGGATATACTGTCATAATGACGAGAAATAAGGATTTCTTTGTTCCACTTCGCGGCAGGAGTAAAATAGCCAATAAAAGAAATGGTTCTATTTTTATCAGCATTCACGCCAATTTTTCCTATAATCCTAAATCTCGGGGGTTTGAAATTTATTATCTGTCAAAATCTGCATCCGATGATGAAGCAAGACATGTTGCCGCTTATGAAAATAATGTTATCCAATTAGAAAATAAATCCACTGGAGGTCTGCTCAATGATATTATTTGGTCCATGATCTCTAATGAATTTGAAAATGAATCCATCCTACTTGCGGGACTTATAACAAAACATTTGAAAACCATAGGACCTCCCCATGGAAGGCCGATAAAACATGCCCGTTTTTATGTTCTATACGGAGCTACTATGCCGGCGATACTTATTGAAACAGGTTTTCTTACAAATAGAAAGGAAGAAAAAAATTTAAATACTGCATCATATCAAAAAAAATTGGTGTCAAAGATCGCCAAGGCAATTGATATTTATATTGAAAAAAATTATAGGAAATTTATACAATGAGCAATAATAAAATAGGTGTTTTTGACTCCGGTGTAGGCGGTTTGACCGTACTTTATCAATTATTGAAATATCTGCCAAATGAAGAGTATATTTATTTTGGAGATACTGCCCGTGTTCCCTACGGGACAAAATCACGGGAGACCATAATGAATTTTTCTCGTCAAAATATAAATTTTCTTCTATCCAAAGGGGTGAAGACAATTGTCGTTGCCTGCAATTCTGCCTCGTCCAATGGGATTGAAACAATAAAAAAAGAATATGATATTCCCATTTTTGATGTTATTGGCCCCACCGTCAAGAATCTTTCAAGAAAGATAAGTAATATTGGGATCATCGGTACATACGCAACGATTGAATCTAAGAGTTATGATAATAAAATTAAAAAAAAATTTAATAATAAGCTTAAAATTTTTCATAAAGCGTGCCCTCTTTTGGTACCATTAGCTGAGGAAGGGTTGAACAATACTTCCATCTCGAAGATAACTATTGAACATTATTTAAAGGAGTTCAGGACAAAAGATTTGGACTCGCTCATTATGGGCTGTACACATTATCCTTTATTTAAAAAAGAAATTCGAGATTTTTTTGAAGGAAAGGTAAAGCTCATAAATCCCGGTAAAATGGTAGCTAAAGAAGTAACTTTATTTTTAAAAGAAAAAGAAATGCTCGGTGATAAGAAAAGCGGATGGGTTGAGTTCTATCTGAGTGATATCCCCAGAAATTTTCAGAAGATAGTACGAAGATTCTTAGGAAAGAAAGTGGAAAATTTTAAAAGGATAGACATAGAGAGGTATAAATGAGAATAAATAGAGAAAATACCCAATTAAGACATATAGATATTAAAAAAAATTGGAATAAATGGGCGGATGGATCAGCATGGGTCAAATGGGGAGATAATATTATTTCGGTAACCGCATCTTTGGTCAAAAGAGTTCCAAGGTTCTTAATGAATAAAAGATCCGGCTGGTTAACAGTAGAATATAGGATGCTTCCCAGGGCGACTTCACAGAGAAAAACAAGAAATGAAAGTCAGGTTTCTTCAGATCCAAGACAGGTAGAGATCTCAAGAATGTTAGGAAGGGTCTTAAGAAATACCGTAAATATTGAGGCTTTTCCGGGTAAAACACTCTGGATCGACTGTGATGTGATCCAGGCAGATGGTGGGACTCGCATTGCTTCACTTATAGGCGCGTTCATAGCGCTTTATGAGGCATTGAAAAATATGCAGAAAAACGGGCTTTTTACAGAATTACCCATAAGATCGTTTATTGCGGGCGTCAGTGTGGGTATCCTTGATAAAAAGATCTTGGTGGACCCTGATTATGATGAAGATTCTTCTTGCGATGTTGATCTCAATATTATTATGAATAATGAAATGGAGATCATTGAGCTGCAAGGGGGAGCGGAAGGGAAAGCATATTCTAAAAAGCAACTTGATAATATTCTGGAATTGGTCATTGAACCCATCAAATATTTGATCCAATTGGAAAAAGACACGATCAATGAATAAGGACTCTCTGCAAAAAGAAGAGCTTATAAATTTACTTCAGGATATAGAGTACCCTCAACGATATATTGGAAATGAATTTGGAATAAATAAAGATCAAAAGGGAAGGATAAATATTGCATTCGGTTTTCCCGATACCTATGAATTAGGTAT
This sequence comes from bacterium, assembly GCA_021162505.1. Taxonomy (GTDB): domain Bacteria; phylum AUK180; class AUK180; order AUK180; family AUK180; genus AUK180. The sequence continues at coordinate 2,183 of JAGGYO010000133.1, read as the reverse complement.
ATCTAATTTAGCTATCAAAATATTTTATGATATGTTCTCGAAGGATCCTGAAGTGAATTTTGAGAGATTTTATTTCCCTTGGTTTGATATGATAGAGAAATTAGAAGAAAAAGACATTCCCCTCTTTACTTTGGAAAATTTCCGTTTTGTAAAGGATTTTGATATTGTGGGACTTACCTTTCCTTCAGAGCTTCTCTTTTTAAACGGACTGAAAATGTTTGAATTAGCAAAAATACCCTTTTTGAGGGATGAACGCAATAAAGAACATCCTATTATGATCGCCGGAGGACCGGGAATTTCCAATCCCATTCCGCTTATTCCCTATTTTGATATTATCTTTCTCGGCGAAGGTGAAACCGGGTTTAAGAAAATTATTGAATATTATAAAAAATTCGGGAATACTAAAGAATTCTATGGATCCATTGAAAATATCTCGGGTGTTCTGGTATCGAAAAATTATGAGCCGAATAAACAAGGAGATTTCAATGTATATGCCGGGAAAAAAATAGAATTTGCACATTGGAAAGAATTTGCCAAATCCAAACCTGTGATTCCCATTATTGAACCCCTTACACAAATAGGTGAAACAAGATATGCCGTTGAGATCATGCGCGGATGTACAAACGGATGCAGATTTTGCCTGGCTGGAATGCTCTATCGTCCACATAGAGAAAGAAGTGTTAATGACATCGTGGAAAGCATTGGGAAAGCGGAGGAATCATATGGTATTGGGGAAGTGAGCCTACTCTCTCTATCATCAGGAGATTATTCGCAAATAGAACCCCTGATCGAGGTTATTTCTCAAAGGTATAATGATCTGAAAATTTCATTGCCGTCACTACGATTGGACAGCTTATCCCAAAATAGCATTAACTTGCTGGGAAAAAGAAAGATGACTTCATTAACATTTGCATTGGAAGCAGGGAGCGAACGGCTAAGAAGGGTCATCAATAAAAGGATCCCCAATGAAGTACTTTTCACTACACTGGAAAGGATAAAGGGATTGAGTTGGCGCAGGATCAAACTCTACTTTATGATGGGGCATCCTACGGAAACAGATGATGATATTTTACAAATGATAGCTTTGATAAAAAAAATACGGGGATTTTTGGGAAAGAGGTTCAATATCGGTATAACCATATCCATATTCTCACCAAAGCCCAATACACCTTTCGAGCTCGCTGATCTTATTTCAAAGGATGATTACCAAAAAAGAGTATCAATGATAAGATCTGAGATACATTTCAAGAACATTCATATTAATTTTTCCGATTATCACCTATCTTTATTGGAAACATTAATAGACCGCGGAGATATTGAAGTTGGTAAATTGATCCTTTCCATGGTCAAAAACAATATCTATAATGTATATTGGAAGGAATTCAGACATAGGGATAGAATGAGAGCGCTTATTGAAGAATTTGCATATAAAAAATATCTTTTTAATTTTGATAGAACATTTTGGCATAATATTACGCAAATGATCGATGAAAATTATTTAGTTGAAGACGAAATAAGAAGTAGAAGTGAAATAGAAATAGACGATTGTAAAAATGGCAACTGTTATAACTGCGGGATCTGCAATAGTGATATAAAGAATGAGGATAGTCCGCCCTTTAAATTAAAATTGCCTGAGATCAATGAAGAGGAAATAAAACCTCTTTATTATTTGCTCCGATTTGAAAAGAAGGGACTTATGCGTTATATTTCACATAACGATCTATTGTATATTACCATAAAATTACTGAAAATAGCACAAATTAAGATCATTAATAAAAAAGGTTTTTCCCGAAGAGCTAAAATATCCGCTTTTCATGCACTTTCACTTGGTATAGAAAGTGAAGCGGAATACTTTTTTGTAGAGTTGGGAAATAAGATAAACAAAAAAGAACTTGATCTAATAAATTCAAAAGCACCCAAAGGATATAATCTTCTCACATATCAAGAGGTAAAACAAAAACCCAAAGCCGAAGTACTGATCTTTCTCTATGATGGAAAGGAAATAAGATTCCAGTCAGAAAGAGGAAATTTCTCTTCAATTCGCGGGTATTTTAAAGAAAGAGAACTTGTACTTGATGAAAATAAACTTCTAAAAAAAGAAATAATTTTTGCAGATACTGAAAAAAGTTTATAATTTATAAAATGGAGATATTATGAAAAGATACTCTTTACTTATCTTGTTT
>JAGGYO010000105.1 GCA_021162505.1 bacterium | reverse complement strand
GCCTGCATGCGTACACTCCGGGCAGAGCAGATAAAAAAAACTAAAACTATCCTAAGAGTTTATATGTGCGACAACGAGGGCGTTTATAGAAGACTCAGTACCGCAAAAAATACATGTAAGCAATTAAGCAGGAGAATTTTTTGCGGCACTGGCCTCTACAAACGCCAGGAGAAGAAAATACTAGGAGAAAAAGATGATCTTTCCCCGGCGATAGGTGAAAACTACATAAATAAAATGTTTCTTTTCTTTTTTTTAACATTTTATTTATGGATGTTTTTACTTATCGCTTAACCGTAAAGAATCCGAAAATATTAGCCACCGAAAAGGGAGATAAAAAATTCCTACTATTATTTCTTTCATTTATTTTTTATCTCTCTTTTACGGGGATAAGACTAATCCACTCTTCGCTAACCGCTACACATTCTATATCAGAATAAAGATATATAAGAGGGGGTGATTTTCCCTTCTTATATATCTTTTAAGCGTTCGTCTTCTCTTTAGCATTACACGATAAAAATAATTCAAATTTTCTTTTCCCTAAATTTTAATTATTTTTTGAGTGTTATTCTTCATATTTCGCTTTTCTTTCTTTGTTTTTCTTCTCTTAATCTTTCTCCTTCTTCTCCCCGTGAGAGGAAAATTATACGGTAATGATTTCTATTGGTACTTGATTTAATCGCCGGTACCCTGTTGCAGTAACAACATAAGTATCTGCTGGCCCAAATACACCCCCTTGCCCCAAAAGTTCCTGAGCCTCTTTCCTGCCAAGTTCACTATTCAACCACGCACTTGGATGCAAAACCATTACCATGCCTTCTTTTAGTTTCATATCATTTTCTCGTGTGATAGTCATTTCGCTAAGATCCCCCCCCATAAAATGACCAAACCGCATAGCAGGTTTAAACCCTGCTTCCGCTAATGTATCTTCCATAGCAGTACACACATCGGCAACTGTATTTCCAGGTTTTAGTTTCTTAACTCCATTTTGTTGAGAATTTATTAAAAGTTCTGCAACCTCTTTAACATCTGTTCGTATTTTACCAAATGAAATAAGCCTGCATAACTGCGTCCAGTAACCTTTATATTTTGGGGTAATTTCAAGAAGACAGCATTCTCCTTTTTTTATTGGTTTATTTGTAGCTTTTATCCATGGGAGTATCGGAGATGGTCCTGAATGACACGGGGTGAAATGATCCTCTCCACCTTCCCTACCAGTTGTCTCCTCAACTATCGCACGAATTTCGAATTCCGTTATTCCTGGCTTCATTTTTCTCTTTACCGCCAAATAACATTGGTCAGCGATTTTAGCTGATATCGCTGATAACTTAATCTCTTCCTCACTTAGTGTTAATCTCGGCTCTAAAAGAAATTTCTCAGCATCAACAAAATTTGCCTTTGGAAACTCCTTTTTTAAATCTATATATATTCCAGCTGGAAGAAAGTTGGGAGTAATTCCAATTGTTGAAAATTCATACCCCTTTTCTTTAATAGCATCAATGATCGGAGCAGAGCTACCCCACGTCCCACGTGTATCTTTTATCCAAGTTTCCTTCCCAAATGGAACACAAATTTCCTTGTGTGCAACAAAGAGAATAGGTTCACCTTCGCGCGGAAATAACACTTGAGTGAAGAGAAACTTTGTAGTATAATTTTCTCCCCAAAAATATCGCACGTATCCTTCGTTTTTCTCATTCCCTCCAGCTAATATTACATCTATACCTTCTCTCTCCATTATTTCTCGAACAATTTTATATCTTCTTTCTTTTTCTTTCTCAGATAATAATAAATTTGTCATAATGATATTCTCCTTTCTTTTTATTTTTGGATTTTTACCCATTTAGCGCAAAAAATTTCTAACCAAGTCACAGTAAGAGTTTAAAGGAATAAAAAGCGATTTTTCTCTACTACAAATTACTGTTCAATAAAACATAATCCCTATTTTATAAAGGTTGGAAATATTGTCGCCAAACTCGAGTTTATAAGTTTTTAAACTTCTTATTCTCACAGTTTAATCCTTATTTTCATCTCCTTTCGTCTATTATACTTAGTTAGATTGTTACATAATGCTTAGTGAAAGCTTCGTAATTTTTCTAACGTATCCATATACTCCCATACTATTCAACCCTAGGCCACTTAGATGAAGGACAAATACCCCTCTTATAACTCTTCTCATCATGTGTAGTGATAATAATATCGGCTTCTTTCTTTATCCTGAGAAGACTCTCATAAGCTTCTTGGCTATCTATATGAATTCCCGGCACAAGAACTTCTGGCCATAGCGATCTCAGTTCTTCTGGGGGGTTAAAATTCAGATCCCAACAGCACAAACCGCAAATAACAACTCGGCCCCCCTCTGTATCTATTGCTACTGATTGGCCACCTACAGTATGACCTGGAGTATAAAGCAAGTGAATTCCAGGGAAAAGGTTAATTACATCACCATTTACAAATGATAGATTTGCTCCTTCTATATATTCCGAGTTATATAATGCTTTATAACACGCTGGTGGGTTATAACAGGAGTCCTCTTCGTGTTTTTGAACTATTACTTTAGCTGATTTATACATCTTTGTCAAAACACAGTGATCATGGTGAAGGTGTGTCAATATTAGAATATCAATGTCTTGGGGCTCAAGTCCTGTTGCCTTTTTAAGTGCTTCTGGCATGGGTGTTATGCTTTCACAGGGAATTCCTTTTAATTTAAAATCCTCCACAGTAGGACCTGAGTCTACCAAGATGTGGTGCCCTTCAACACCTGAAACATAGAAACTTCCAGAATAACTGACTATAGTTTTTTCATAGTCCATAAGATAAGTACACAAGCCTTTGCTTACGCCTTTTGAAAAGCACACCGGTATAGGAATAATTTTGTAAGGATAAAAATTCCTCAATGTAGTCATCCTCCCTTTTTTTCTTTGCCCCTGCTTCCAACTTTTCTACCGTTACATGTCCGGGATGATAGTTTTATTATCCTTTGGCACCAAGATTTCGAAGCAGGACTCTACTCGATATTTCCTCGATCTAGGCCTTAGGCCGCACTAATTCCATATACGGTACAGTTCCAGTAAAAGTTCGCTCCAGTCCTAGGAAAGATTTTCAGCTATTAGCCGGTTCATCATCTGTTGGTGCCGCATTTACTGTATGAATATCTACCTAAATATACATTTACCCTCTGTCCCACATACCCTTTTCTGCCCCAATATGGCTTTTATATCAAAGTACGAAAGGGCGAAACAGAGAAATGCTCTTATGCCTACCTTTACAGTTAAGGAATTTTCGCTAGGTTAAAGGCCATACACTACTTTGCCTATAATAATCATTGGAATTAGAACAATTATAGTAAGTACAACAGTTGTGAAAAAAACATGTCTATAGCAATCTTTGTGAGTAAGTCCTAAAGCGCTAAACATGCCAAACAATACTCCATTGTGGGGTAGCGTATCAAAACCTTGAGCTGCAATTATACCCGTCCAATGCAACCAAGCAGGGTTTAAACCCATTTGTAAGAAATTATTTCCTAAAGTTTCTAGCACAATTGTCCATCCCCCCGTTGCTGAACCTGTAACTGCGGCAATTATTTGAATCGCTATTATATACTGGAACATTGGTCCTCCTGGCATAGCAAATATAGCAGTCTTAACTAAAGAAAAACCCGGGAGTGTTGATACCGCAGTGCCAAATCCTACAATTGAGGCCCAACAAACTATAGGGTTAAGTGCCTGGTATGCTCCTTTCTCTATTGTTTCCCGAATATTATTAATATATTTATAAAAAATAACTAAGGCAACTATACACCCACAGATTAATGCCCATGTTATGGGAAATTTAAAAAGATTGAAGAGTAACAATAAAACTATAGGCGGAACTATGGCTAACCAAAAGTTGGGTAGTTGTTGAGTTTGGTTAGAATTTTTCAGACCATCAACATTGTCAACTTTAATTGCACCTGCACTTTTATCATAATTCTCTTTCCGCTTTTCTACTAAGGAAATTTGCCATTTAGCATAAAAATGGATAAGTATAAGCCAGGGAATTAAAGCAGCAAATGGCAGCCAAGGGGCAATGGTAGGCGTAGTTCCTAAATATTTAATCGCGATGATATTTAAAGTCTGAGGGTTACCAGGGAGTAAAGTAGATCCGACTGCTCCAACCATTAAAGGAATAATTATTAAATGCCAAGGAATCTGAAATTGTTTAAAAATTGGACGCGCAAGTGGCATAAGAACAAACATTATTACAAAAAAATTAACTCCACCATAACATAGCAATATGGTAATAATCCCCAAAATCCATAAAGCAAATAATTTTGAGTTATTAGCATTTTTTTCTAACTTAAATAAAGAAATCAATTTAGTGGATATTGCCAATGCAGCGCCAGAATCATCTAAAAGCTTCCCAAATATACAGCTAAATAAAAATATTAGGAAAAAAAGCTTGATAATTTTTGAAAATCCATTTAAAAAAGGGCCACTCAAAATAT
>JAGGYO010000252.1 GCA_021162505.1 bacterium | reverse complement strand
TTGCACTTCCATTCTCTGTGTGAAATATTATTCCACCCAATATAACTCCCATGATCAATAGCAATATAGGCAAACCCATTAATAGAAATTGGTACCACAATCTTTTAGAAGTATAAACCTTAATTTTTATTCGTTCACCGACCTCATAATTTTTCGGGGTTTTCACCTTGAATGTTATTTCAATATTAGATTTGCATTTACCATTCAAGGGACAACTGATACATTCATTTGAATCTTCGTATATGTTTGTCTTTATAAATTTATTTCCAATAAATGAAACTACTCCATAATCAATTCTTTCCATGAACGAGTTCTCCTTTGTGAACGGTGATATCTGGATTCAAAAAATTTTCTCCATTTTGAATATTAGGTTTGTCATTATAAATCAAACAATCTGCCATTTCACCTGTTTTTAAAAATTCTATTTTTTCATTAAGCATTTTATAAGCATTGAATGAATAATATTTAATAGCATCTTCAAATGAAGGTCTCTCATTGATGTCAGGGTGGTTTCTTGCTGAGTATATCCCATAAGATGGGGAGAAAGGCATATTATCCGATCCGAAAGCGAATAGCGACGAGAATTGTGAAATCGTATTCAATCGATTATTCTTTATGTATATATTCCCAAATTTTTTTTCATACATACCGTTTTTCATTCCCCACATTTGAATAAAATTCGGCTGCATTGATACCATGAGATCATTTTTCTGTATGAGTTCCAGATCTTTGTCTTTAATGAATTCCAAATGTTCCAAACGAATATTTTTCTTATTTGGGGATTTAATAGTGTCAATAAGATGTAATAATTGGGAAACAGCAATATCACCAATGGCATGTATGGCGATCTGTTCTTTTTCATTCAAATGTTCTTCAATGGTCTTTTTTAATACCAGATCTTCATATAAAAGCATCCCGTTCCCCACACCATTGAGGTAAGGGAATGATGTCATGGCGGTATTTGCACCAATGGATCCATCAATAAAGAGCTTTATACCCATATATTTCAGGTTTTTATTTTCCATTGGGTCATTTAATTCAAAGGGAAGCATATTATAATAATAATTTTTAAAATTGCCGCTATATTCCAATTGCCTATAATAATTATAATAATGCCCTGTTACAAAATCCGCACAGCCAATAACACCTAAAGAATATGCAATATTTACAGCTCTGTTGAACCCTTCATTTATATCTTCTTTGGAAAAATAAAGGTAATTGCTAAGATTAAGAGAGTTCTCCTCCAATAAAATATTATTGTCAATGTACAGACCCATTTTATTAAGATATTCAATTCCAGCATCATTAATTATAGTAATATGTCCATCAATTCTTCTGGCAAAAATGGGAATTGTATTTGATATGCTGTTCAGATCAGATTTATCTATCAACCTCCCTTCTTTCAAAAAATTTTCATCCCAACCCTCGGCTAAAACAAATTTTGGGTGCTTTTTCTTTATGAAATCGATAATTGTATCTTTTATTTCCTCAATTGATCTTGCTTTATGAAGCATCACGCTCATTTGCAAAATTGAATAAGCCATGAAATGATTGTGCGTGTCAATAAATGGTGGATAGAAATAGTGTTCTACATTGCTTTTACCCTTGGGATAAGCGTTTTTCTCTAACAAAACTCCGTTTTCAAACTTTAATTTATAAGTTCCTATTTCACCGAAAATATAGGCATTCTTGAATTCACCGTCAATTTTCTTTTTTATTACTGTTTCTGATCTCATTCACTGTTTGATTTTTCAAATTGCGAATATCTTGCGATAAAATAATGTAAGCGTCATCACCATCGATCTTGTCAAGGTCTTTTCCTTCAAGGAATTTATCAACCAAGTCGGTGATACTTTTTTCAATTCTTTTCAATATCTCTCCGGGAATTGATGAAAATTTATTTATCCTCGATACAAAGACCTCGTCTTCCAGAACGAGTTCATTAAGTCGTTGTTTTAAGGTCTCTTTTAATGTTTCCGAGCTCATTATTAAAATTCAACCCCTACGGACATAATTGCCTTTACATCTACCTGTTCCACCTTATCGAGAGATGGCCTGTCGGTAGCCCCTGGAAGAAATGCTGAATACTCACCATCAGGGAAAATATCCGATGTTTCAAATGTCAACGGTGCATAAGAAACGCCAAGATCAATATTGACCTTATTAAATAATTTCATTCCGCTTCCAATGCTAATTCCCGCTGTCGCCAAACTTTTGATCTCATAATTTTCCTTATAGAAAACACCAAACCTGAATATTGCACCGGTATCAAAAATATGTTCAATACCAATACTTAAATTGCTCGTATTATAAAAATCCGTTGGTTCAAAGTCATTTTCAAAATTTTTCCACATTTCCTGAGTATACTTTAAATAAATATTTGAAAATATTCCCGAACGAGGAACATACCTAAGCCCAATAATAATAGAGGACGGATATTCTAATGTAAAATTTCCCTCTGTAATGGTGATATCATTACTCGAGTCTTTCTTTGTATAATTATACGATTTTCCTTTGGTTCCAATATTCTTATAAGAAAAACTCGCAGTAAATCTCTTAAAAGAAAGAGCGAAATTAAATGTCATCACCATACCGGAAATATCCATTTTCAATTCTTCTTTATATGTTGGATCCGGACTGGGAGTTAAACTTTCGCCGTATTCTGTTAATTTCACTTCTTTTTTATAATCATATTTCCCTGCTAATAAACCCGCAGTTACACCGAAAAATAAGTTATTCAAAGGATTAACACCAACAGATATATTATAAGATCTCAAATATGAAGATGTATCATAAAAATTCATCGCATATTTATTTGGCGCAGGGTTAGCTGTATCTCTGATCTCTTCATAATATGAATAATTATAATCAATTATCGGTAAAGTAGATAATGCAATACCTAAATTCATATTGCCTAATTTCATTGCTTTACTAATAAAAAAACTAAAGTTATAGAAATTATTAAGATTGCTCACATATACTTGATAGCCAATGAGATTATCAAAAAATGAATAGGCAGGAAAACTTCTATCTTCTGAAAATCTATCCCAAGATCCCGACATTTGCAATTTCATTCCTTTGCCTGTAGCAAAAAAGGAAGGATTGGCAAATATTGCCTCTGAAGAAAGTTCAAAAATATTACTTCCAGAAAGAGCAATGCCCTTTCCTGAAAATTCATTTACATAAGCACCATAGTGTTCAATGAAACTTGCAGAATTTAATAATACAAAAGTCAATAAAGCCATTACTATAAATAGTTTTTTCATCTATTCCCCCTTAATATAAGATCGTCATATAAAATTTCAAGGCAGTTTGCCTTTTTCTAACTTGTGATAAATAAGGATATAACTCGGCGTTATAATCAGCCGGTAAAGCATCATTCCACCATGCTCGAACATAATGTTCGGTATCAGTAATATACTTATACCAGAATTTGAATTTCAAATTTATATTGGGTGAGAGCCAATCGGTAAGTACAAACCAATATTTATGCCCTTTACCTCCCATAAAATCAATTCTTGTATCTTCCCAATCCCATAATGATGAGCTTGGGGAATCCCAAAATGTAAGATCCATTCTAATATCAAATGTTTTGGTAAAATGTCGCGAATAACTAAATGTATAAGCGGAACCATATAACTTTTCCGAACCAACTACTAAATTATCAACATTTGGTTCGGCATTATTTGACAAATATGGATATGGCGGTAAATTCGTATATGAATAGAAATATTCAAAACCAACCTGATCATAATCAGATAATCTTCCCCTTATCCGAAGAGTTGTTTCAGATGATCTTGAAATACTTCTTGCATCCGAATTATCCAATTTATTCCATAAAAACTTCTGTTTTAAATTTATCCTCAATGCAAATATCGGTTTATATTCAAGATCGCCCTGAAATCTCATTGAAGGTCTATTATCACCTTTTCGACGCCAAATATCAATATATGCCCTGGAAATTGTGAAAGCACGGGAGAACTGATATCTCGTCTCCAAATAAATACCTTCTTCAGGTTGGGACCAAGGTGATTGTGTATAAAGATCACCGTTCAAAGGATTAGCAAGCATATAACTTGCTTTCTCAAAAAATGTATCATTGAATCTCGGATTTTCGGCAAATGGTCTTGCATAAGGATTATCATAATCAACATCAATATTCCTATAAAGCGCTAAAATATTTAGTGAATTATATTGAGTATAAGCAGACATAATGAATGCTTGACCGCCATTTATTAATTTTCCATATTCACCTTGAATATTTACATTCTTGTAATTAAGTCCAAATTCACCGCCTAAGATAGTTCTTTTACTTGTTTTTTCTCCAAGATTATCATAAAGAAGAAAGTATTCCTCATTTACATCAGGATCAATTTTGGGCTCATATTTCTCCTGATTATCAGGGTTTATAGCTTTAATAAATTCATCATAACTTAGTGGGTGAAAAAATTTATCATAAGTTGATTGATAACCCGTAAAAGCAAAATAATTCCCAGGAGTAATTTCAATTTTTACATTTGCACCAAAAGTTTTTTCGTCTAAAACATCTCTTCCCGAAGGAATTGGAATACTTGTCAACCATGAATTTGGAAATGTGTCTAGTGCAATTTGATTAAGAATACCAAGACCTTCATTTGTGAAAGCAGGTTTATTAATAATATAATATTGAACCGTTCCATCATCATTTAAAATAGCGTCTTTTTTATCATGGGAATAAAATAGTGTTGAATTTACAGGACCAATATTTAATTGAGTAGCAACGCCGTGCATTCTAAATTCTTCTGTTCGTGAAGTATCGCCTATTAATCCTATAATCCTTTTCGAAAATCCCAGGCCTGTCTTTCTCGGTGAATAATAATCGGAATTCTCCATGATAAGACCTTGACCGAATGCCAAACGATAATCCCCCACAATGAGTTTGTTCGTATCATTGTATCTATATTCCACAAAGTATTTTGAGGTTCGGGTTATTGGGAAATCATCACCGTATTGTCTTGATAAAAGCCCGCCTATCTTTATCTCCTTTCCAAATTTAGGTAATTCCCTTCTTATTCTTAATTTTGTCATTAAAGCAGGCTTTGTATACATATAATTTCTTAAAAAATCAGCACCGGAATTTCCATATAGAGCAACGAGTGCTGCCATCATCTCTTCATCATCTTGAAGGTAAGGTGTATTATCAAAATAGACCTGTCCTAAAAAATGAAGTTTATTATCATACTCAGCATCGGAATAATCAACAAAATTCCTGAGATTTCTATATCCCCAGGAAGAAAGTCCCGATGTGTTTCTTAATGATCTCACTGATGATATAGAACCGGAATCTTTTAGTTTCATAGCAATAGCAAAAGCATCAACCGGTGATACACTAGGCATATTTAAAAATTGAGTATATGTTCCTCTATTAATATTGAATGGTGATAATAAATAATCTGTCCATTCATCCGTAACACCTTCCTGTAATCCCTCTTCATCAGATTGTCTTGCTAAAATATAATATAATGAATTTAATCTTTTTGATGTGGGATTTACGATCTCATGTTTTTTTA
>JAGGYO010000034.1 GCA_021162505.1 bacterium | reverse complement strand
CTTATATGACCCAATAGTTTTAATTAAATTAATTAAGTTGATGAAAAAAAATCGTTACGATATTGTTCATACTCATACTACCAAGGCGGGTATCTTGGGTCGAATTGCTGCTCGTATCGCTGGAGTACCGGTAATTGTACACGGATTACATGGAAGTACTTTTCACGCATTTAATAACGGGCTGCTCAATTGGCTTTTGTTTCTTTCCGAAAGGTTTACCGGCAGATTTACCGATGCCTATATTTCAGTGAGCAAGGTACTTTCTGAAAAGTATATAGAAAAAGGCATTGGGAAAAAGGATAATCATTACACAATATATAGCGGAATGGAATTGACTAAATTTTATCAAGCCAGAGATAAAATTAATTATAAAGAAAAATACAAGGAATTAGGAATTAATAAAGGAAATTTTATTATTGGGAATGTGGCGAGGTTGGAGACGAGGAAAGGCCATAAATTTCTTATAGATGTATTTGAGAAAGTTATAGAGGAGCGAAAAAGCAGCCCATTAAAATTATTAATTATCGGTGAGGGAGAAGAAAGAGGAAATTTGGAGAATTATGTTAAAGAAGCGAATTTAGAGAAGAAAGTAATTTTTACCGGATACAAGGAAGATGTGGAAGAATTGATGGCATTGATGGATATTTTTGTTTTAACTTCTTTGCGGGAAGGGTTACCTCGAGTATTGGTGCAGGCAGCGGCGGTAGGAATGCCTTCGGTTGCTTTCAACGTCGATGGAGTTTCAGAGATCATAAAAGACAATTATAATGGATTTTTAGTAGAATTAGGAGACCTGAAGCAGGCAGAAAATAGGATTATAAGATATATGAATAATAAGGAACTTGTTTTGCAACATGGCCGAAATGGCAGGAAATTTATTGAAAATAAATGGTCTGTAAAAGGAATGGTTGATAGAATTGATAAAATCTATCAGGATTTAGTTCGAGAAAAACCGGGGGAAAAAGGATGAAAAAAATATTGGTAACAGGCTCTGCTGGTTTTATTGGTGCCAGGGTTTCGGAAATGCTTCTTAAAGAAGGTTATCAAGTAATAGGTATAGATAACCTGAAAGATTATTATGATGTAAACCTTAAATTATGGCGTTTGGACAAATTAAAAAAGCAAAGCAATTTTATTTTTTATAAAATCTCTGTTGAAAATTTTAATAAATTAAAAACGATATTTCAAGAGAATTGTCCTGAAGCGGTGATTAATTTAGCAGCTCGCACGGGAGTACGTTATAGTCTGGAGAACCCTTTTGCTTATCTTGCCACAAATAGCGGTGGCAATCTGAATTTATTAGAATTGTGTAGGGAGTATGAAGTCCCAAAATTTGTATTAGCTTCTACATCTTCGCTTTATGCCGGTCAGAAGATGCCATTTAAAGAAGATTTACCGGTCAATCATCCTATTTCACCTTATGCAGCTTCCAAGAAGGCGGCTGAAATGATGGCTTATACCTATCATTATTTATATGGATTGGATATCACGATTTTACGTTATTTTACGGTTTACGGACCTGCAGGAAGACCGAATATGGCAGTTTTCAGGTTTATCAAATGGATTATGGAAGGTGTTCCTTTGGAGATTTTTGGTGATGGTTGTCAGAAAAAGTATTTTACTTACGTCGATGATATTGCTGGTGGGACGATTAGAGCTTTAATGCCTGTGGGATATGAAATAATTAACTTGGGGAATAACCATCCGTATACACTTTCTGAGGTCATAAAGTTCATGGAAAAATATATTGGAGAGGAAGCCCGATTTAAATATAAAGAGTTTCATAAAGCTGATATGCAGGCAACCTGGGCAGATATTGATAAAGCCCGAGGGTTTCTTAATTGGCAGCCGCAAGTTAGCCTGGAAGGGGGCATAAAAAGAACTGTGGAGTGGACAAAAGATAATTGGGAATGGATTCGGAAAATAAAAATCTGAAAGTAGATTTAGAATAAAAAAAGGAAGAAGAATATTTATGTTAGTGATAATTCTATTAATTTCTTTTCTTGCAAGTTTTGTTTTATTTCCTGCTATGATTATTCGTTTGAAAAAAGCAGGAATTGTAGGAAAAAATATGCATAGCGAAATACAGGAAGAAGTAGCTGAAATGGGCGGATTAGTAGTGGTAGCTGGCTTTGGAGCAGGGATATTTACGGTAATTGCAGTTAAAACTTTTTTTAATATATTCCCTTTAGTTGATTTGATTCTGTTTTAGTTGCTTTATCGTCAATATTGATAGTTGTATTAATTGGGATCTTTGATGATTTGGTTTCTATGCCGCAAAAGGTTAAAGCTTTTATGCCTATATTTGCCGCCTTACCATTGATCGTAATTGAAGAAGGAAGCACTTTTATGAGGATACCATTTTTAGGAAATGTAAATTTTGGTTTATTATATACATTGGTTAAAATCCCTTCAGAAGTTACCATTGCGGCTAATGCGGTTAATATGTTGGCAGGATTTAATGGCTTAGAAGTTGGAATGGGGATAATAGCAGTGGGGTCTTTGGCTATCATTGCTTATTTGATGGGAAAAATTTCTGTGCTGCTAATTTTACTTGCTGCATTAGGGGCACTTTTAGCTACATTATGTTTTAATTGGTATCCGGCGAAAATATTAGTAGGAGATGTGGGAACCTTAAGTATTGGAGCAATTATTGCAGCGGCAGTGACTATGGGAAATTTTGAGATTGCAGGAGCAATTTTACTGATTCCTTATATTGTAGATTTTTTAATCAAAGCGAAAAATCATTTTCCTTATAGTTTTGGGGTTTATCGGGGCGGAAAATTATATTGTCCGGAAGGCGGGCCAGTGGGGCTGGGGCAATTGATTATGAAGGTGTGCAGCGGTATTAGTGAGAGGAATCTGGTACTGGTGCTGATGGGAATTGAGGTGGTGTGTGGAGTAGTGGCGATTTTACTTTATATGTAATTTAGCGTAGAGCGTATAGCGTTTAGGTGTGGGTTATAAATACAATGATAAGTAATAAGTAATGAGTGTGCAAAGAAAAATAGCATCGAGTGTCGAGTGTACAGTGAAGAAAAAACAAAAAAGAAAATAAAATAATTAGTCAGTTAGTGAATAGCCGTTAGTATAAATAATAGATGCAAGATTATTCAATTAGCTGAAATAAAATATAGTTCGAAAAGTTGACAATACACTATAAATAGTGTATTGTCTAAATTAAGGAATAATATATGTACAAGGTAGAATTTTACAGGGATAGAAAAGGAAGATGTTTTGCAATTGAGTTTTTTAATGAATTCCAAATAAAAATTAGAGCAAAACTTGCAAAATGGATAGATAAGCTTGAAAAGGAAGGGCCAAATTTACCAAGGCCTTACGCAGATATAGTAAGAGGTAAGATTAGAGAGCTTAGGGTGAGTTTTGGTTCAAATAAATATCGGTTTTTATATTTTTTCTTTGGTGAAAGAATCATTATCACTCATGGTTTTTTAAAGAAGACTGATAGGATTCCTGAGGGCGAGATTGAAAGGGCAGATCGAATAATGCAAGATTTTTTACAAAGAAGCAAAGGAGGTTGATGTAATTATGAAAGGGACAATAAAGTTTAAAGATTATTTAAAAGAAGAATTAAAGGATCCAGAATTTCAGGAAGCGTTTGATGAAGAAGAGGTTTATGCCTCTTTGGCCATTCAGATAGCTAAGATTAGACAAAAGGAAAAGTTAACTCAAAAAGAATTAGCAAAAAAATTACATACTACCCAGCAAACAATATCCAGATTAGAGAACATCCATAACAAAAGTTATTCTCTACAAACATTGATTAAACTTGCGCGTATATTAGATAAACGGGTTAGTATAAAATTTAGTTAGGTAGTGAAAAAAATAAAGAACAACAGTCGTAATAATTAAGAATTAGTGGAAAATAGGGACAGCTTGGGAAAATAGGGGAAAATAGGTGTCCCTATTTTCCCATCTTAGGAGAGTATATCAATATTTGCTGGAAAAATTAGAACTTTTTAAGGTTTTTAAAAAAGAAGCACTTAATTGGCTGAAGAATAATTCTTTATAGCAAGCAAAATAACGAGAGAAGAATATAGTTGGCAAGCGAAAGATAAAAAGGGAAACAATGGTGCCTGGCACCATTGTTTCCCTTTTTAGTAAGTTTGGGGTAGGAAGGGGAGTTTGTGGTATAATAAAAATGAGATTATCGGTTATTGGAGTAGGGGTAGGGGTAGGATGAAACTGTATATAGCATCAAGCATCAAGTATATAGTGAAGAAAAGAAAAGAAAAGAAGAGAAATACAAGAAAAAATAGCAGATAGTTATAGAATGGAGAAGTGAGATGGTAATAACCAGAATAAGAGAGGAAGTTTTAAGTTCTCCGAGATTAAGTGGTAGACGAGGAAGATTTGGCGGGGTAGTGGTGATAGTCGGAGCGAATATTGATTTGTAGTGGAAAATAGGGCCTATTTTCCCATCGATTAAAATCAGGGTATCCTTTTCTTCGAATTGGGAAAGACGATAT
>JAGGYO010000088.1 GCA_021162505.1 bacterium | reverse complement strand
ATTTAGGTGAGCGTATATTTGATATTCAGACAAGGCAATATTACCATAAAGACCCTTAAATATCAACTTATCAGGTCAATATGGCCTGATAATAATAATGTTATATTTTTAATGCGTCATCAACCTGCTTATGTATCCACGGGCTGTTTGGGTACTGCTCTTTAAAATCTTTAAGAGCTTTTTCCATCTTCTGGTATTTTGCAGCTAATACCCTTGTTGAATATATCTCACCCTCTGCATATACTTCTGGCGGCATAGAATCCCAGTTAGTCACTATCGTTGGTTCATTTTGCATGTTCATATCTCCAAAATACAAGAATCCGCTCCACCGGACAGCTACGCTGCCTGTGAGCTTTTACGTTATACGCTAAAAAAGTGATTTACTTAAGCAGTAAACTTGATTGTAAGTTTTTTTCATAATTGCTAAATTAACTGTAAAGAAGTAATATAAATAATTGTCACTAATTTGGTGTGATAAGAACAAAACATTTACACACGTTAGCAAGTATAAATAAAATGTGTAAATTTGGGAAAAGAGAAAAAGATAATGAAATACCCATTAGAAAATCTTAAGGACACGGAATTTGAAGAACTTGTTGCATTAATTTGTGAACGAATATTGGGAATGGGTACCATTGTTTTTTCAGAAGGTAAAGACGGTGGGAAAGATGCAAAATTTAAAGGTAAAGCAAACAAATTCCCTAGCGAAAGTGAACCTTGGAATGGTAAAGTTGTAATTCAAGCAAAACATACTTCACGAACAAATTCGAGTTGTTCCGAGAGTAATTTTAAGAGTATTATTAAGAATGAAGTGCTCCCTGCAATAAGCAAACTTCAAAACAATAATGAAATAGACTTTTATTTACTATTCACTAACAGAAAACTAAGTGGAATCCAAGATACAAAAATTGAAGACATTTTTGATACAGAAACAAAAATTGAAAATAGAGTGATTGCTGTAGAAAGGATTCAACTTTGGCTTAAGGAATTTCCCGATATTGCGAAAACCCTTAAATTGAATCTGTTATTAATGCCATTAGATTTCAATGAAAATGACATAAAAGAAATAGTTCAATCTTTCAGTAAAATTAATTTAAAAAAAAGTAAACTATCTGAAATACCACAAAAAAGAGACATCGAATACAAAAACAAATTAAACAATTTAAGCAAGGTTTATTTCGATAACGCAATAAAGAAAAATTTAATTTATTTCAATCAAATAAAGGATTTTTTAGAAGATCCAATAAATGAAGAATATCTCAATAAATATCAAAATACCATAGATGATATAAATGAAGAAATCATTATCCATCGTGATGAATATGATAAATTTGAAGAAGTAATTAACCATTTATTTAAATATGTTTTGAATAATGCTTCTGAATTGCATAATAAACGGTCATTTTTGCGTTTGTTTTTACATTATATGTACTATAATTGTGATATTGGGATAAATGAATAAAATGCTGACACCTACAAAACATACAAAAATTAAGTATTCTACTATTTATATCGCTGGTATTATTCTTAAATATATTCAAAAAGAAAACATTGTTAAATATGAAGACTTAAAGGAAATTCTTGTAGGCAGTTTAGGGGTTAAAGCAAAACCCAGATTAAATGTGTCTTTAACATTTCTGTTTTCGATTGGAAAAATAAAATATATAAAAGAATTGGACGCAATAGCATTAGTAGATGAAAACGAGATAGAAAATGAAAATAGTTAAGGTCTATTCTAACAAGAATTTTAAAAACATTGAATTCAAAGAGAATTTCAATGCGATAATTGCATTTATTCAAAGCAAAGAAAAGAAAGATACTCATAATTTAGGAAAAACTTCTCTAATTAGGGTAATAGATTTTTTGTTACTTGCGAGCATTGATAAGAATAAAGATAAATTATTTGGAAATGATATATTTATTGGGCAGAGTTTTTTTGGCGAATTTAAGTTGAATAGTGGAAAATATTTAGTTATTAAACGTAGTGTCGACACACCAACAAAAATTTCTTTTAAAACTAATACAACTAAATTGGAAAACTTCCAAACCAATTTAATTTGGGATATAGAAGACATATCTTTCAAAAAAGCAAAGGAACAATTAGATGAGTATTTGTCATTTAACATATTAAATAATTGGTCATATAGAAAATCAATTACCTATTACTTACGAAGCCAACAAGATTATTTAGATGTATTTAAACTCAATAAATTCAAAGGAAAGCATAAAGATTGGAAACCATTTGTTTTTGACC
This sequence comes from bacterium, assembly GCA_021162505.1. Classification (GTDB taxonomy): domain Bacteria; phylum AUK180; class AUK180; order AUK180; family AUK180; genus AUK180. The sequence goes on along the minus strand of JAGGYO010000088.1, from coordinate 1,563 downwards.
TTTTGGGATTTAACGGTGAATTGATTAAGGAAAAGTTAGAAACAGAAGAAATTGTTGACGAATTAAAGAAAAAACTAAACACTTTGGAAATTGAAGCGCAAGTTGACTCAAAAGAAAAAGATAGACTCGAAGGATTGCTTGAAATAAAAACTAATGAATTAGAAGAAGTTGAAAAGTTAATAAATAAATTCAACTTTTATAAATCGGATTTGGAACTTAATAAAAATATTGTAGAAAATATTGATTTAAAATTACAAGCATTAAACACCGATAGGTATAGAATAACATTTGAAATTGATAAAATTGATAAATCTTTAGCAGATGTCTTGGACGATATCGAAATGGAAAATATTGAAGAATTATTTAGTGAAGTAAATCTATTTTTCCCAGACCAATTAAAGAAAAAATATAATGACTTGATTGATTTTCAAAAATCATTAACTATTGAAAGAAAACAATTCTTAAAAGAAAATATAAGTGATTTAAAACAAGAATTTACTCAGATTAATAAAATCATTAACGAATTAGAGATAGAGAAAAGTTCATTATTATCGGTACTAACTGAAAAAGATAGTTATCAAAAATTCAAAGAATACCATAAGAACTTAACAGAAACAGAAGTAGAGATAGAACGAATAAAGGATAAATTAAAAGCAATTGACAACTCTTTAATTATTGAAAAAGAAATAGAGACGAACAAAGATATAGTTGATATTAAGATTAATGAACTTAAATCTGCTTTGAAAGATCGAAAACACGCTACTATTAATAGAATATTTAATTCGATTATTAAAGAAATTTTAAATACTAATGCTCTAATATCGCTAAATATAAATAGGCAAGGAAATGTAGAGTATAATGCAGACTATCAAAACCCTTCCGACTTAATTAAAACTTCTGAAGCACAAGGAACAACTTATAAGAAATTATTATGTGTCGCTTTTGATTTATCAACTCTAATAAATTACTCTGAAAAGTCATTTTACAAATTTGTCTATCACGACGGTGTTCTTGAAGGATTAGACGACAGAATTAAGGTTAGGTACATAAATTTAGTAAAAACTCTCTGCAAGAAATATAACCTGCAATACATTCTTACTTTGATTGATTCAGATATTCCTAAAGACACCCCTGATATAATTTCTGAAAACGAGATTTGTCTAAAATTAAATGATGAAGATAATAGAGGTAAATTATTTTTAAATAGTTTTTAGGAATGAATACACTTTTTAACACTGTGTATAAGTAATACTTTTGCACTGCTTATACAATTACTGTATTAGAAAAAGCGTATAACCTATAAGGATTGAGTCGACCCATTGAGGTAAATCTGATGGCTATCATGGATTGTGCGGGTCGAACTCAATCCATTGTTCAATAAGCCCGACCTTATTATATTAGGGTAATGATTCGTTGTGGCTAGCAGGTATTCGCGGATGGGTTTTTAGATTTCAGGATTTTTCAGTTAAAATCGTTGTTCTTTGGCAAATAATTATCTTTTTCTTACCCTTTTTCAGTCTTGGGAATGGGGTTTTTCCGCGTTTTTGTGATTGATTGGAAGAT
>JAGGYO010000116.1 GCA_021162505.1 bacterium | reverse complement strand
CTATCAGTGGGGGAATTTATATGCCAAGAGTAGCCAGAATAAAAAGTAAAAGTAAAATCTATCACCTCATGATAAGAGGCATTAATCAGCAGAATATCTTCTCCGTTGATGAAGATTATGAAAAATTTATTGCCATTCTTTCTAAGTACCATAAAAAAAGTGAATATGAAATCTATGCCTACTGCTTAATGGGCAACCATGCCCACTTATTAATTAAGGAAGGAAAAGAAGCTCTTTCTCATACCATGAAGAGAATAGGAACCAGCTATGTCTCCTGGTACAACTGGCAGTATAACCGAAAAGGACACCTATTCCAGGACAGATACAAGAGTGAACCGGTGGAAGATGATGTCTATTTCCTGACTGTGTTAAGATACATCCACCAGAATCCCCTGAAAGCAGGATTGACCAAAGATATTGCCTCCTATCAATGGAGTAGTTATAAAGAATATATTAACCAACCGAAGATAGTCAATATCGAATTTGCCCTTAAAATGTTTCATCAAGAAAGGGATAAAGCGATAGAAAGATTTGAACGGTTTAACCAAGAAACAAACAATGATCAATGTATTGAGATGCCCACAAAAAGAAAGACTCTGTCCGATAAAGAGGTAAGGCATTTAGTATTAAGTAAATATCGTATAGAATTAGCCACCCTGCAAAATGCTCCTACAATTATTCAAGACAAGGTTTTAATATATCTAAAAGGACTGGATGGGTGCTCGTTAAGGCAGGTATCCAGATTAACTGGATTTACGGTCAATAAGATCTTTAAAGTATAAAACAGAGAACCGTCCCTTTGTTTTCTTTGATGGTTTTTAATCGGAGATGATTATGGGTGGGAAAAATTCCAAAGGTTCTATAAAGGATTTTCAACTGATCTGAAAGATGATTTCATATTTTGGCAGGATGGTGTTTCTGATATTGAAGAAACGACTTACACGATAGCTGCACTTAATATAGCATTTAATCAAGATTTTAGGCAAGAATTTAGAGAGCTAAATTTCCCTATTGATGATGATTTGTATAATGAAATTTATCCAATAATACTGGAATACATTGATTGAAAGGCGGGTTATGATATTATTAAGGTGACCATTGTACTAGTTCAATAATTCGGTTGGTTCTTTCTTGACCTGAGGGGCAGAATACCGCGGGTATGCCCGTAGGATTTTCAATATATTAAAAAAATATTTCGATAAGGAGGCTAATAAAATATGAAACGATTATTTTCATCAAAGGTAACTTTTTTATTAATTTTGTTTTTATTAATTTGTTTTGTTTTGCCAGCAACTGCTGCTCAAGATAAAAGAATTTCAATTGGTACAGCGAGCAAAGACGGAATTTATTATCCCTTAGGATCAGCCATATCAGAAGTTATCAACAAGTATTGTTCCGGATTTAAAGCCATTCCCGAAGTAAGCACTGGCCTTTCAGAGAATATTAAAAAACTTGGAGAAGACAATATAGAAATGGGAATTTCTTATAGCGATTTTTCTTATGCTGCATACAATGGCATGGGAAGATATAAAGATAGCCCAATTGTATCTCTAAGATCTTTGTTTGCTTTAGGTGGATTTCAACCATTTCAAATCTTTACTTTAGTTGATAGCGATATTAAGACAATACACGATTTTCGAGGTAAGCGCATTGGAATGGGACCCCAAGGAAGTAGTGGAGAAATAGAAGGAAAAAAGGTATTAGAATTTTATGGCTTAGACTATGACTCAATACAACCTGTTTTTATTTCATATAATGACGTGGTTAAATCTTTTAAAGGAGGAACAATTGATGCCTTTATACACAGAGGTTCTCTGCATTCATCTTTTCTTATTAAGCTGATAAGCACAATAAAGGTAAGAATGATTCCGGTAAACGTACCTGATGAATTTTTTAAAAAATATCCTTACTATGTAGTGCATGTCATTCCCAAAAAGACTTATAAAAATATAAATTATAAAGTTCAAACTATTGCTGTTCGCATGAATATGCTTACAAGTATAAAATCAGGGCTTACTGAAGATGATATCTATCAACTTTTGCAAGTTATATGGAAACGTGAAAAGAAATGGACAAGTGCTCATACTGCATTTAAAAATAAAATTTCTTTTAAAGATGCTATATTGGGATTGGGAGTACCATTACATCCAGGCGCTGTAAAGTTTTATAAGGAAAAGGGATTTTCGATACCTGAAAATCTTTTACCTTGATTATAGGGAGCATTTCAAATTATCATCCCATTGAGAGCGGGAAGAGTTAAGGAAAATATTTGCCATTGATTTTTATACTGCTAACAAGCAAAATAGGGGACGGTTCTTCGTTTGGCAATACCCTAGTAAATAATAGAATCACATCCATTTTCTTAAATAGCGAAGGCGTACCAAGTCAATAGTCCGGTAACTTTTATCTGAAAACATATGGGCTTGAGGAATTTTTAACCAGATGGTTGAGGCTTCAGATATTATCATAGATAGACGTCCTAAAGGAAGACCTCGTAAAAGGGAAAATTAAACCATAGAAAAAATAGAATGTATCTCGTTTAAATTATTTGAGAGTCATCTAGAGTCGTGCATAAACGAAGTATTTCGATTATTTTAAGTTATACGCAATTCAAAAAATATTTTTCTAAGAGGTATTATGAAGATAGGCTTCCTAAAAGGGGGAATAAATTTGATTTTTTCATTATTTGATGGGGGGGTAAAATGTGTTTTCTTCACTTCGTTATGAAAACAATTTAATATAAAAAGGAAACTTTATATAATGATTATAACTTTTAATTTATAAATGGAGGTTGTTATGAATAATACAAAAAAACATTTAGTGTTGTCATGGCTTGAACAACATTGGTCGATATCAACACCATTTCTTGCCTTATATTTAACGATTGTATTAGT